>JAZQRG010000208.1:0-15805 GCA_045629445.1 Mycetocola sp.
CGCCCACCGCGCCTTTTCGTCACATCGACAGGTGACATCATCGCGGCAACCACTGGTGAGATCGCCCGGTTGTACGTCTGCGGTATCACGCCATACGTCGCGACCCATACGGGTCATGCCGCGACCTACATGGCATACGACACCCTGCAGCGCGTCTGGCTCGACGGCGGCTTCGAGGTGCACTACGCCCAGAACATCACGGACATTGACGACCCACTGCTCGAACGGGCTAACGCCACGGGAGTGGACTGGCGCGACCTCGCGGCGGGTCAGGTCGAGCTCTTCCGCGGCGACATGGAAGCACTTAACATCCTGCCGCCTGAGAATTACGTCGCTGTCACCGAAGTGCTCGATGAGATCGCCGAGGCAGTGCGCCGGCTGCTGGTGGCTGGAGCCGCTTACCCGGTGCCAACGCCAGACTCAACGGTCGGCGACGACATCTATTTCGACAGCGCTCGGGCAGCCGAACTGGGCCCTTGGGCTCTCGGAAGCGTCAGCAATTACGATCCAGAAACGATGCTTCGCTTCTTCTCCGAACGTGGGGGCGACCCCGACCGAGCCGGCAAACGTGATCGGCTTGACCCGCTGCTGTGGCGGGCCGCACGAGACACGGAGCCCAGCTGGCCGTCGAGCGTTGGCCGCGGCCGCCCTGGCTGGCACATCGAGTGTTCGGTCATCGCACTCATGGAACTCGGCACCGACTTCACGGTTCAGGGTGGCGGATCCGACCTCGTCTTCCCGCACCACGAACTCAGCGCTGGCCACGCATCTGCGCTCAGCGGACATCCGCTTGCCAGGGTATACAGCCATGCCGGTCTCGTCGCGTACCAGGGCGAGAAGATGTCGAAGTCCCTCGGCAACCTCGTGCTCGTGTCGCGTTTGCTCGAGGAGGGCGTCGACGCCCGCGCCATTCGACTCGCTATCCTTGCCCACCACTACCGTTCAGACTGGGAGTGGACCGGTACGGTCCTCACTGAGGCGACAGCGAGGCTCAGTGCATGGCAGCATGCGTTCGCCGCCGGGGCCACAACCGCCGGAGAACCTGCGGACGCATCAGCCACGCTTGCCGACCTGCGGGAAGCTCTCCGAATCGACCTCAACACTCCGCAGGCACTGCGGCTGCTCGACGATGCGGCACGAACCGGCGTCGACTCACCCGAACTGATCCACCGCGCAATCCACGCGCTGCTCGGCGTTGAGCTCTAGGGAGACGTTGGCTCCAGGCAGAAGGTGAACTCCGGGTAGAACCCGGATCAGACGCTCCGACGATCGCGAACGCGTTCAGCGACGGGTCGGCGGATCGTTCCTGCCGTCACCTTTGCCATCGGACTTGCGGAGGTACCGCTCGAATTCCTTGGCGATCGCCTCGCCACTTGCCTCGGGCGATTCAACGGTGTCACGCGCCTGCTCGAGCTGGGCGATGTATGCCGCCATGTCCTCGTCGTCGCCGGCAAGTGCGTTGATGCCGTTCTCCCACTCACCTGATTCCTCCACCAGGTCACCGCGCGGAATCACAACGTCAACGATTTCCTCGAGCTTGTCGATGAGCGCGAGGACAGCCTTGGGAGATGGCGCGTTGTGCACATAGTGGGGGACGGATGCCCAGATCGAGAGTGTAGAGATACCCGCGTCTTCTGCCGCTTCAGCGAGCACACTGAGAATCCCGACAGGACCCTCATAGCTGCTCCGCTCGAGCTGCAGCTCGCTGCGCATCTCATCGTTTTCGCTCGACGCAAAAACGGAGATCGGTCGTGTGTGCGGAACGTCGGCAAGCATCGCACCGAGGAACACAACTGTCGAGATGTCGTGTGTCAGCGCCGCGTCGATGATCTCCGCTGTGAAGGACTTCCAGCTCCGCGACGGTTCGTTGCCAATGAGGAGGAAGATGTTTCCGTCGTTCGAACCGCTCACACGCAGGTCTGCGTCATCCGCAAGGGGAGTGGGATCTTCAGCGTCGACCGTCGAGCCGGTCGGACCGTAAAGGGTCGCCGACGGCCACGTGATTCGGCGCTTGCCATCCTCATCGGCGGCGATCACCGGCCGGTTGAACTGGTAGTCGTAGTACAGCTCAGGATCGATGACGAAGAGCGGTGAAACGTCGAGCTGCTCCTGCAGCACGCGAACAGCGCCGGTGGCAGCTTCACCAGCATCGTTCCAGCCCTCGAAGGCTACGACGAGCAACCGACCAGTCAGCACAAGTTCCCCATTCCACGAGTTTCCCCGCTGCAGTAGCGACAGGCTTCACCTGTCTTCCTCCAGAATAGGCGCAGTCCGGCAACAGGTAGCATTGAAACTCGTGACTACACAGCTTCCCGCCGCTGTCCTCTGGGACATGGACGGCACCATCGTCGACACCGAGCCGTACTGGATCTCCGCTGAGACCGACCTCGTTGAGTCTTTCGGACACACCTGGACCTACGAAGACGCCATGACCCTCGTCGGCTCCGGCCTCTGGGAATCGGCGAAGGTGTTCCAGGATCACGGCGTCGACATGTCCGCGGACGCCATCGTCGACCACCTCACCAGCCGGGTTCAGGCACGCCTCGAGAAGGATGGCGTCCCGTTCCGGCCCGGCGCCCGCGAGTTGCTCGAGGAGCTGAGGTCACTCGGTGTGAAGACGGCCCTCGTGACGATGTCCGTCCGCCGGATGGCAGAGCAGGTTGTCTCCCACATCCCGTTCGACGCCTTCGATGTGCTCGTCACCGGTGACGAGGTCGAACACTCCAAGCCGCATCCCGACCCCTACCTCACCGCAGCCCGACTGCTCGGTGTGGATATCGCGGATTGTGTCGCGATCGAAGACTCCCGCGCTGGACTGGCATCCGCCGTTGCCGCAGGCACGATCGCGATCGCCGTCCCGCACGCCGTCACCATCACCCCAGCCGACACTCACACCACCTGGCCAACACTTGCCGGCCGGACGAGTGCTGACCTCGCCGCCCTCGTGGCCGCTCGCGCAACAGAAGGACTTTCCCGATGACCGACTCCACCGCCTCGCCCACAGGCATCACAGCACCGCCGGTCGACGAACGCCCGCAGAACTCCGGCCCGTTCCGCGTCGGCGATCGAGTCCAGCTCACCGGTCCCAAGGGCAAGCGCAACACCATCACCCTCGAACCGGGCAAGGAATTCCACACCCACCGCGGCATCGTGAGCCACGACACCATCATCGGCCTGCCCGACGGTTCGGTCATCACAACGACCGACGGCATCGAGTACCTCGCCCTCCGCCCCCTGCTCGTCGACTTCGTCATGTCGATGCCCCGCGGCGCTGCGATCATTTATCCGAAGGATGCCGCACAGATCGTTGGTCTTGCAGACATCTTCCCCGGGGCAACGGTCGTTGAAGCCGGTGTCGGTTCCGGAGCACTGTCCCTGTGGATCCTCCGCGCCATCGGCCCGACCGGCCGACTGGAGTCGTTCGAGCGGCGAGACGAGTTCGCGGACGTCGCTCGAGGCAACGTCGCGACTTTCTTCGGTTACGACCCCGACAACTGGCGGGTCTCCGTAGGCGACCTCACCGAAACCCTGCCGACAACGATGGAGCCTGACTCGGTCGACCGCGTCGTCCTCGACATGCTCGCACCGTGGGAGTGCATCGATGCCTGTGCAGATGCGATGAAGCCGGGCGGCGTGATCCTCTGCTACGTCGCAACGGTCACGCAGCTCTCACGTGTTGCTGAGGCGATCCGCGCAACCGGCCGGTTTACCAACCCGGATTCGAGCGAAACGATCGTTCGCGGCTGGCACGTCGAGGGACTCGCCGTGCGCCCCGACCACCGCATGATCGGGCACACCGGTTTCCTCATCACAGCGCGAAAGCTCGCCGACGGGACTGTGCTTCCCGAACTGAAACGCCGCCCGAGCAAATCTGACTTCAGTGATGACGATGTCGAGCAGTGGACGCCAGGCGCCCTCGGCGAACGGAACGTCAGCGCCAAGATCCTGCGTAAGCGCGTTCGGAGCGTCGCAAACTCCGCCGAATTGTCCAAAGCACGCGGACTGGGTTCCGGCCAGCAGGCGTCCGCCGAGCAGCCGGGCACCGAAGATGCTCCTGGCACCCCGAACGACTCAGACGGCTCGCACACTGCGAACTCCGAGCCTGGCGAATAACCGCGCCGCTAAGATGGCCCGGGCGACGCAGAAGTGCGCCGCCTCTCCGCAGGGAACACTCTTCCGGGTGACTCCCGCCATGAACTCACGAAAACGAGGCACCGTGCAGAAGGCACCCGCATTGCTCCTGACCGCAGGCGTCGTCCTGACCACACTCACCGCGTGCGCCCCCGCCGCTGGAAGTGCCTGTGACAGCCCGGCCCCGGCCGGCGACGCGTCGAACCTCATCGACGCCTCAGGAGCGCTCGGTTCGGCAGAGGACGTGGACTTCCCGACGCCGCTGAAGACCAACACAACCCAGGTCTCCACGCTCATCGAAGGCGACGGACCACGCATCACCGGCGACCAGCTCGTCGAAATGAGCTTCTCCTTCTTCAACGGAACAACCGGCGAACCCGTCGAAGAAGGCGCATACACCGAAGCGGGTGTCTACCTCCCGTCGCAGCTGCTTCCCGGAATGGCGGACAGCATCGCCTGCGCCACGGTCGGATCACGCATCGCAGCAGCGATGACGCCTGCGGATGCGTTCGGCGAGGAAGGCAGCGCTCAGCTCGGTGTTGGGTCAGGGGACGCGATCATCATGGTCGCCGACATCACCGATGCGTTCCTCGAGAAGGCGAACGGCACACCGACACCGGTCTTCCAGTCAGGTATCCCCAGCGTCGTGACGGCAGAAGACGGAACCCCCGGCATCACCGTTCCCAAGTCAGAGGCTCCGAGCGAGCTTAAAGTCGCCGCGATCAAGACCGGCGACGGTGAGAAGGTCGGGGCAGAAGACCGGGTCGTTGTGCACTACACCGGAGCGCTCTGGGACGACAACAGCATCTTCGACACGTCGTGGGACGACGCCACTCCGGCCGTCTTCAGCCTCGACGGAATCGTTCCAGGACTCGCAACAGCGCTTGAGGGACAGACCGTCGGGTCGCAGATTGTCGCCGTCATTCCGGCGGAACTGGCATACGGCGACCAGGCCTCGGGGAGCATCCCGGCCGGATCGACGCTCGTCTTCGTCGTCGACATCCTCGGCACCATCAGCTAGTCGCTCCCGCGCGCACCGCGGTGCGCGCGGGTCAGCACGAGACACCGGGCGTGCACAACTATGATGATGCTGTGTCACAACCCGCCTCTCCCGTCCCCGTCGAGGAACGACTCTTCAGCCTCGTACTCGCCCTGCTGGCGACCGAACAGGGACTGACGAAATCTGAGATCCTGTCGACGGTCCAGGGATACCGCCAGCGGTACTCGGCATTCGGAGACAATGCGAGCCTTGACCGGCAGTTCGAACGCGATAAGGACGACATCCGCGAACTGGGTATTCCGCTTGAGACCCTCGAGCAGCCGGGTGATCCGGGCAACAATCAGGCGATGCGCTACCGCATTCCCAAGGGGGAATACGACCTCCCCGCAGACATCACGTTCTCCCCGACGGAAATCGCCATGCTCTCGCTCGCCGCGACGGTCTGGCGACAGGGCTCCCTGTCGGCCGAGTCGCAGCGCGCGATGCTCAAACTCAACGCCCTTGGCATCGAGTCGGTCGAACCAGTCATCGGCTACGCACCACGCGTTCGCATTCGGGAGAGCTCATTCGACCCGCTTCGGCTTGCACTCGACAAACACGCGATCGTGACGTTCCCCTATCTCAAACCGGGGGAGTCGAAGCCGCGGACCCGCACGGTCGCACCGCTCGCGCTCGTGCAACACCACGGTCGCTGGCACCTGTCCGCCCACGACATGGAGGTGGACCAGGGCCGCACGTTCCTCCTCAGCAGGATCGTCGGGCCGGTGACGACGACAGCGAAGACCTGGATTCCGCCCGAAGCCGCCGGACATGCCGAGCGCTCGCTTCGTGACCTTGATGCGCTCTGGGAATCGCAGGTCGCCGTCGTCCAGGTGGACGCGGGGACGGATGCCGCGACGCGACTGTCGAAACGCGCAGAGCCGGTTGCCGGTTCTGCCGGTTCTCACGAATTGCGGTTGCACTACACCGACGTGGATGTCCTCGCTGACGAACTCGCGAGCTATGGGCCCGAAGTTGTGGTGCTGACTCCCGAGCGGCTACGCAACGCCGTCATTTCGAGGCATATCGTGACCCGCGACCGGCACCTCGACGCTCGAGCGGACGGACTTGACAATGGCTAGTTCCACTCCACACGGCAGGGACAAACTCGCTTTCCTGCTCGCGCTGGTTCCATACCTCATGGACAAAGGGCAGGTCTCCGTTTCGGAGGCGTCACGTCATTTCGGCGTTCCGGAGGATCAGATCCGTGACTCGGTCAACCTCATCGCCGTGTCCGGCGTGCCGGGGGAGACAAGTTCGTACCAGCACGAAGACCTCTTCGATATCGACTGGGATCTTCTGGATGAACGCGACGAGATCGCCATCACCCATCTGGTCGCGATCGATGACTCGCCACGGTTTTCCGCACGAGAGGCAGCCGCGCTCATCGCCGGACTGCAGTATCTCTCGTCGCTGCCCGAACAAGCCGACCGGGGCGTGCTCGTCTCCTTACTGGCGAAGTTGTCGCGGGGCGCGTCTGGCACACCGAGCGAAGTCGCCGTCGGTTCGTCCGAGGTAGACGATTACCTTCGCGTTATCCGCGACGCAGTCGGCGGCGGATTTCGGATCGAGTTCGACTACCTCAACTCACGAGGTGCAATGGAACGACGAACAGTGGATCCGCTGCGGATTGAATCGCTCGATGAGGACTGGTACCTGCGCGGCTGGGACCACGGCCGCGAAGCAACTCGTACCTTCCGGCTCGACCGGATGAGCGCACTCACCGCAACGACGGAACCGATGATCCGTCGTGCGAGCGAGGTACCACTCGGTGACCGGCTCTTCGAACCGAGTGCCACCGATCTCACCGTTGTCGTCGAGCTCGACAGCACCGCGGTTCCCCTGATCGCTGACTATCTCACGACCGAGCCCGTTCGAACGGGGAAGAGCGGCCCGACGCGAGTGACGCTCCACCTCGCCCATACCCACGGGCTCAAGAGACTCGTCGCCGGACTCGCCGGAGTGGTCACCGTCGTCGAACCGGCGTCAGCCCGTGCCCGCGTGGCAGACTGGGCACAGTCGGCGATCGACAGATATACCGAGAACGATACTTCCAGCCAGATGCCAGAAGTCCCGCGATAGCGTTGAATCACGCTAAACTTCTGGCCAACAGCACCAATCAAAGGATGAATCATGTTAGGCAACCTCACCGGCTGGCACCTGCTCATTATTGTGTTCCTCGTGCTCCTTTTGTTCGGCGCACCGAAGCTTCCCGGCCTGGCCAAGAGTGTTGGCCAGTCGATGAAGATCTTCAAGAACGAGATCAAGAGCGACAAGACGGACACGCCCGCTGACGCCTCAGCAACCGTCCCACCGGCAACGACGCCGTCGACCCCGGCAGCACCAACACCAGCGCCCGCTGAGACGACGACGTCCAGCGCGCCAGAAACACACACGAAACCGTAGGGTCAGTGACACAGGGCATTACCGGACGGCAAAAGGCACAAGGCTCAAAGAAAAAGAACGCCGAAGGCAAAATGTCGCTCGGCGAGCATTTGGTCGAGTTGAGGAAACGCCTCTTCATCATCGCGGCCGGCATCGTTGTCGCAATGATCGGCGGATTTGTCGTCTCCGAGTGGGCCATCGAAATGATGGCTGCACTGATCACAGCGATTGCGGACGAGCGCGGCCAGGCACTGCTCAACTTTGATGCGGTGACCGGTGCGTTCGACCTTCGCATGAAGGTCGCCCTCACCATCGGCATCGTCATCTCGAGCCCGATCTGGCTTTACCAGATCTGGGCGTTCCTTGTGCCTGGGCTCACTCGCAAAGAGATCGGCTATGCCCTCGGCTTCCTGCTCAGCGCCGTTCCGCTCTTCCTCGCCGGCTGCGCGGCTGGGTGGCTGGTGATGCCGCACATCGTCGAGCTCATGGTCGGTTTTACACCGGCAGATGCGTCGAACTTCTTCAACGCCGGCATTTACTTCGACTTCGTGTTGAAGCTCCTGCTCGCCATCGGAATCGCCTTCGTGGTTCCGGTCTTCCTTGTCCTCCTGAACTTCGTCGGCGTTCTCAGCGCCGCCTCGATCATCAAGTCGTGGCGTATCGCCGTTCTCGTGATCGCCGTCTTCTGCGCCATCGCAACTCCGGCCGCAGACGTCATCTCGATGTTTATCCTCGCGATACCGATGATCGTTCTGTACTTCGCCGCGTACGGTGTGGCCTATCTCCACGATCGTCGTGCAGCCAAGCGGCAGGCAGCATTCGACGCCGAATTGGCCCTGTGAGCACCGAACTCAGCCCAGCGGAGCGGTACGCGGCATCGAAGCGCAGGACACCCCTGCTCGATGCCTTCCGCGAAAAGCAGAAGTTCGATCTGGACCCGTTCCAGCTCGAGGCGTGCGCAAGCATCGAAGCCGGAAACAGCGTACTGGTCGCAGCTCCCACCGGAGCCGGGAAGACGATCATCGCGGAGTTCGCCATCTATGCGGCCATGCAGCGTGATCGGTCGAAAGTCTTCTACACGGCTCCCATGAAAGCGCTGAGCAACCAGAAGTTCGGAGAACTCGTCGCCGAATACGGTGCCGATTCAGTCGGGCTGCTCACCGGGGATACGAACATCAACGCGAAGGCTCGCATCGTCGTTATGACGACCGAAGTTCTCCGCAACATGCTCTACGCGGACTCTGACCTGCTCAGCGACCTCGCGTATGTCGTCATGGACGAGGTCCACTTCCTCGCAGACCGGTTCCGCGGCGCCGTCTGGGAAGAGGTCATCATCCACCTCCCCGAGGCAGTACGGATGGTGTCGCTGAGCGCGACCGTGTCGAACGCTGAGGAGTTCGGTGACTGGCTCCAGGCCGTCCGCGGGCACACCGAGGTCATCGTCTCAGAGGAACGCCCGGTTCCACTCGACCAGCACGTCCTCATGCGCGGCAAACTCATCGACCTGTTCGCGGCGCCGACACTGGCTGACACCCACCAGGTCAACCCCGAGCTCGTGCGGATGGCCCAGTTCGGCGGCCGGAGTCCCAACTCCCGCCAGTTCGATGACGTGTCGAGGTACAACGCCAAGGGCAGCCATCGCACGGCTCAGCGACTCAACCGGGGAGACGTGGTTCGCCTTCTCGACGAACACCACCTGCTGCCGGCCATTTTCTTCATCTTCAGCCGGGTCGGCTGCGACCAGGCGGTGACGCAGGTACTTCGCTCGGGCATCCGTCTCACCGAAGCCCACGAGCGGGACGAGATCCGTTCGATCGTTGAGGATCGATGCTCGCAGCTTCCCGATGAAGACCTCGCCGTGCTCGGATACTGGGAATGGCTCGACGGCCTCGAACGGGGAGTCGCTGCGCACCATGCGGGCATGCTGCCCGCGTTCAAGGAGGTCGTTGAAGAGCTGTTCCGCAAGAAACTGGTCAAGGTCGTCTTCGCGACGGAAACGCTCGCGCTCGGCATCAACATGCCCGCCAGGACCGTTGTCCTCGAGAAACTCGAGAAGTTCAACGGAGAAGCCCGGGTACCGATCACGCCGGGGGAGTACACCCAGCTGACCGGTCGCGCCGGTCGCCGCGGAATCGACGTTGAGGGCCACGCCGTCGTTGCCTGGCAGGAGGGCCTGCATCCGCAGGCCGTTGCCTCGCTCGCCTCCCGCCGGAGCTACCCGCTCAACTCGAGTTTCAAACCGACGTACAACATGGCCGTAAACCTCATCGACCAGTTCGGTCGGGAGCGCACACGAGAGATTCTCGAGTCGTCGTTCGCCCAGTTCCAGGCCGACCGGGCCGTCGTTGGTCTCGCACGCAAGGTGAGGGAACAGGAAGCGTCCCTCGCCAAATACACCGAGTCGATGACCTGCCACCTCGGTAACTTCCGTGAGTACGCCGAAATGCGCCGGGAACTGACCGACCTTGAGCGGGGCACGGCTCAGGCTGGCAGTTCGAGCAGGGGAAATCGCGAGAAGAAGCAACGCAGGGCGAACGGGCTGCGGAAACGGCTCTCAGCGCATCCCTGCCACAACTGCCCCGACCGCGAGCAGCACGCACGCTGGGCGGAGCGCTACTTCAAGCTGAGAAAACAGACTGACCAGCTCAGTCGTCAGATTGCGACGCGCACCGGAGCTGTAGCCAAGATCTTCGACCGGGTCACCGATGTCCTCGTCGAATACGAGTACCTCGTCCCTAATGAGGGCGGCCAGCTCGAGTTGAGCGCCGCCGGCCGCACACTCAAGCGCATCTACGGTGAACGCGACCTCCTCGTCGCTGAAGCGCTCCACAGGAACCTCTGGAACGACCTCGACCCGGCGAGCCTCGCCGCCATGGCCAGCTGCATCGTTTTCCAGCCACGGCGTGATGAAGGTGAGATTCCCGAGCGCTTCCTGCCGCGGGGTGCGTTCCGGGTTGCGCTCGACAAGACCCAGGACCTGTGGGCTCGGCTTGACGATACTGAACAGGATCACCGACTACCCGGCAGCGAACCGCTTGCAACCGGACTTTCTGTCGCCATGCACAAGTGGGCACGTGGTTCAAGCCTCGACACGGTGCTCTACGACGCGGACATGGCTGCGGGCGACTTCGTTCGCTGGACAAAGCAGACGATCGACCTCCTCGACCAGTTGTCGATGGTCGCAGACGGGGGAGTGGGACGAAACGCCCGCAAGGCACTGGATGCCATTCGCCGGGGCATCGTCGCGTACAGCTCAGTGTGAGCTTCGCGGTCCATCGGCAATCTAGGCTGGGAAGGTGACACAACCAACCCGACCGATCGTCAACCTCTTTGCCGCCGTTCTGCTCGCGGCAGCGGCGGGTCCGGTTCTCGATGCCGGATTCCCTGACAAGGGAATCTGGCCGCTTGCCTTCGTCGGTGCGGCGATTATTCTCGTGACCCTTATTGGCCGGTCCATCGGTGGTGCGCTCCTCGTCGGGTTCATCGGAAGTGTCTCGTTCTACCTCGTGCACGTTTCCTGGACGGCGCTGTATCTCGGCCCGGTGCCCTGGGTGGCACTTTCCGTCCTTGAATCCATCTTTTTCGCCGTCGGTGCTGTCCTCATCACCCTCGCGTTCCGCTGGATCCCACGGGTGTGGAACAACCGATTCTCCCGACTGGTTCTCATTCCTCTCGTCGTTGCAGGGCTCTGGACGGCGCGCGAAGCTCTCGTCAGCACCTGGCCGTATGGGGGCTTCGCCTGGGGACGGATGTCGCTGAGCCAGTCCGAAAGTCCGTTTGCGTCACTCGTCGCCTGGGTTGGCCTCAGCGGACTGAGCTTCCTTATGGTCTGGCTCATCGTCTTCACGATCCAGGTCGTCCGAGAGCCCGATGCTCTCTCTGTGTTTACCCGGATTACTCTTCCCGCTGCGGCAATCGCAGCGGTACTCGCCGTTCCCGCTGTCCCGTTCGTTCAGAGCGGTGAGACGACGATCGCGGCCGTGCAGGGAAACGCAAAAGCCGGGTACTTCGATGACCGCGAGCCTGGCGACATTCTCATGGCTCAGGCATCCGCCACTCTCGACGTCATCGGCGAGGACGTCGACATGGTCGTCTGGCCCGAGAATGGGACCGACCTGAACCCGCTCGTCCAGCAGGACGCGGCCGGAATACTCGACTATCTGGGGTTGCAGCTGGGTGCGCCGATTCTCACCGGAACGGTCACCGAACGCGACGGGAAGTACTTCAACACCTCACTCCTCTGGAGCTCGGGTGAAGGCGCGCTTGATTACTACGACAAGCGTCACCCGGTTCCGTTCGGCGAGTATGTTCCTGACCGGGAAATCTGGGAGCCGTTTGCTCCCGATCTCATCGGACTTGTGGCGCGTGAATACACTCCGGGGTCACGAGACAACATTTTCAACGTCAACGGCATCATCGCGGGCATCTCAATCTGTTTCGACATTGTCGACGACGCGCTCACCCGGGAAGCGGTTGACCGAGGCGCCCAGGTCATCATCGCGCAGACGAACAATGCCGACTTCGGCCGCACCGATGAGAATCAGCAGCAGCTCGCCATCGCGCGGCTGCGGGCGATCGAGTCGTCACGGTCCGTCGTCAACATCTCGACAGTCGGAACGAGCCAGATGATCGGCCCCGACGGACGAACGCTCGTCGAAATTCCGGCGTACGAGCCAGGCGCGATGGTGGAAACGGTTCCGACGTCAAACGCAAAGACGCCAGCGATGCTCTACGGCGCGCACATCGAGCTTGGCATCTCGTTCTTTGCGCTCGGCGCTCTCGTTGTCGCCGGGCTCAGCATCCCGAGGCGGCGTGACACATCGGCCGCGCCGAGCGGTACCGCGCCGTCGGCAGTCAGCCGTCAGCTCGCCTGAGCGCATCGCCCGAAACATGCCGTGCGGCATCAAAAAGGGCGCCCGCACAGCGAGCGCCCGATTGATCGTGGCGAAGTCTAGGCTCCGACCTTCTTGTTCAGTCCTCGTCGCTCCCGAAGGAAGGCGAGTCGTTCTTCGAGAAGCTCTTCGAGCTCCTCGCGCGACCGACGCTCGAGCAGCATGTCCCAGTGGGTACGTGCCTGCTTCTGGTCGGATTTATCGATCGTGATCGGCTCTGAACCAACCATGAGAACCGCTTCGTGTCCGCAGTGACGGCACTCCCAGGTGTCGGGAGCCTCCGCATCGGCTGCGAACATCAGTGCTGTTTCGTGGTTGCACTCAGGGCACAGATACACGGATCGAGTCCGTTCTGAAAATACGACGCCCTCTTCGCTCTGTAAGCTCTGGGCGCCGAGGCGCATTCCGCGCAAACTGCGATCTGCCATTGTGTGGTCCCCTCTCGTTTGCTCCTCCAGTTATAGACCCCCAAACTGGGCAGAAGCTTCCCGGGGCTGACAAACTCGCAGCTAACGCCCAGAATCAGGAGACCTTCGCCTCCAGCGGTGAACGATAGGGAGCGCAACGTCGGCGCGATCGGTCACGAGACCGTCCACACCGAGGTCAAGCAAACGCACCATGTCGGCAGGCTCGTTCACCGTCCATACGTGCACCTCGACGCCCGCCCGATGAAACGTCCGAACGGTTCGCGACGTTACGAGCTGCACGTTTCGATGGCGCTCCGGTATCTGCACGACCCGCACCCCCTTCAGGGATCGCCTGACGAGGCCAGGCAGTCCGACCTTCGCCCCGACGAGCGCTCGGATGAACAGACGTGATGACGCCGATGTGATCACACCGTCGAGGCCATCGAGTGCCCGCCGTCGGCGCGCCTCGTCGAACGACGTCACAAGAACCCGGGCCGTTGCCCGTTCAGCCAGGATCGCCCGTGCGGCGGGGCCTGCAGCGAGTTCCGACTTGACGTCGATATTGAAACGGATGCCGGGAAACGTCACCAGCGCGCCAGCGAGCGTCGGCACCCGGTGACCGCCACCGAGATCGAGCATGGCCAACTGCGCGAGGGTGAGGTTTCGCACCGCTTGCATAGCGCCGTCGACACGGATGTCCGGATCGTGCACGAGAACGGCGACTCCGTCTGCGGTGGCGTGCACATCGGTCTCGATATAGTCCGCGCCGGCGTCGACAGCGGCCTGGAACGCGGCAATCGTGTTCTCGGGTACGTCGACGGCGAGCCCGCGGTGGGCGAGCACCCGCGGGCGGGCTGGACTCAGGTAGTCGGATTCTCGCTCGGGGTGGGCCGCCTCGGCCACGCGTCCTACTCCGACGCCGGCGGTGCTGCCGGGGGAGCCGTTGGCGGGGCGCCGGGCGACGTGGGGAACGGCGGAGGAACACTCGCGGGGAACACACTCGACGGCACGTCGGGTGCCGGGGCGGGCGGTGTGTATGGTCGGTCATCGCCCTGACCGGGAACGAAGGCCTTGCCGAGTCCCTTGAGCGCTTCGGTCAGTTCGGACGGGATGATCCAGAGCTTGTTCGCCGAACCGTCTGCAAGCTTCGGCAGCGTCTGCAGGTACTGGTAGGCGAGCAGCTTGGGATCCGGGTCGCCGCGGTGAATCGCGTCGAACACCGTGGTAATCGCTTCAGCTTCACCCTGGGCGCGCAGGACAGCGGCTCGAGCGTCACCTTCTGCGCTGAGAATTGCAGCCTGCCGAGCTCCCTCTGCGGTGAGGATGGCGGACTGCTTGGTTCCCTCAGCGGTGAGGATGAGCGCGCGCCGGTCACGTTCTGCGCGCATTTGCTTTTCCATGGAGTCCTGGATGGAGAGGGGAGGGTCAATGGCTTTCAGCTCGACCCGCCCGACACGAATTCCCCACTTGCCTGTCGCCTCGTCAAGCACGACCCGGAGCTGTCCGTTGATGTTGTCTCGGCTCGTGAGTGCCTCCTCGAGGTTGAGGCCACCAACGACGTTTCGCAGGGTCGTCGTCGTGAGTTGCTCGACCGCTCCGAGATAGTTCGCGATCTCGTACGTTGCCGCACGGGCATCCGTCACCTGGAAGTACACGACGGTGTCGATGGAGACGACGAGGTTGTCTTCGGTGATCACCGGCTGCGGGGGAAAGGACACGACCTGCTCGCGCATGTCGATGAGCGGGCGCACCCTGTCGATGAATGGCACGAGGATGTTCAGGCCAGGCTGGAGCGTCTTGTGATACCTGCCGAGCCGTTCGACGACGCCGGCCGACGCCTGGGGAATGATTCGAATGGCACGGAAAAGAACCACAAGAATGAAGATGAGAACGACAACGCCGACCACCCAGGCAATCACTGTTCCGACGACTTCTGACGTATCGTTCATGACGTTTTCCTCTCGGTGGGGATGACGACGGCGGTTGCACCTCGAATGGACTGGACCTCGACCTGGGTTCCCGGCTCGAGCGGCGCCGCGGGCGAGTCTGACGGAACGCTTGCCGTCCAGAGCTCCCCGTTCGCAAGCTTGACCTGTCCACCGTGCCCTGTGACGGGCTGCACGACGAGCCCCGTCACTCCGACAAGCGCGTCGACATTGCTCTTCGCGGGGTCGGCACCCTTCCGAAGGAGCCGAAGCAGCGATGGACGTACGAGCAGGAGCAGGAGAACGGATGCCGCCGCTGCGATGAGGAATTGTCCCCACCACGGCACACCGAGGAATCCGGAGCCGAGGCCGACGGCGGAGCCGATGGCGAGCATGAGGAAGGTGAACTCGAGACTGAGCATCTCGATGGTGATGAAGAGGAGGATGAGAACAAGCCAGACAACCCAGATGTTGTCGATGATCCAGTCCATGTAACGCCCTCCTGATGGTGCCGGGTGCGACGTCGCGACCTCGCGTTCACAACGAATCTATCAGTCGCCGAAAGGCGACGCACCTGAACTTCTTGGTAGTCTCGGATGCCGGGATCAGCTGCCTCCCGGCTGTTCCGCGCTGTTTAAAGGAGTTCACCGTGTCCAATCCTCTCGCCTCCGGCTCGCTCGCAGGGAAGAACATCCTCGTCACCGGGTCGTCCCGTGGCATCGGCGCAGACACCGTCCGGTACTTCGCTGAGGCGGGCGCCAGGGTCGTCATCAACTACCGAAACAAAGAGGCTCGCGCGGTTAAGCTCGCCGATTCCATCCGAGCCGCTGGCGGAACCGCGGCCACGGTCGGCGCCGACCTCACTGACCCCGCGAGCGTCCAGTCGATGATGGAGACGATTCGTGCTGAATATGGTTCGCTCGACGTTCTCGTCCTGAATGCCTCCGGAGGCATGGAAAGCGGCATGGCCGAGGACTACGCCATGCAGCTGAACCGGGACGCGCAGCTCAATGTGCTCGACGCCGC
>JAZQRG010000209.1:0-1772 GCA_045629445.1 Mycetocola sp.
ATGATCGACGAGCCCGTCGAATAACCGTCGTCGAGGGTGACGAAGTCGAACTCCCTCGTGTTCCAGATGATGATCTCCTCGGCGAACCGCGAAAGGTTGATGCCGATCGTCGACGCGATGAAGGCGAACTCCGCGACAACATCGCGGCTCGCCGTTGCATCAATCGAGTTCTCGGAGGGGCCGCTCAGGCCAAGCTCGCGGGCGACCAACGCGGGGTCGAGCCCGTGCGAGCTGCCAGCGAGGGCGCCGGAACCATAGGGCGAAGCGGATGCCCGCACCGACCAGTCGCGCAGGCGCTCCAGGTCGCGAACCAGAGGCCACGCGTGCGCGAGCAGGTGGTGAGCGAGCAGAACGGGCTGAGCATGCTGAAGGTGCGTGCGGCCGGGCATGATCGCGCCCATGTGGGCCTCGGCCTGAGCTGCGATCGCGTCAATCAGCTGCACAACGTCATGCGTGATGACCCGACCATGATCGAGCAGATACAACCGCACGAGCGTGGCGATCTGGTCATTGCGGCTGCGGCCGGCGCGAAGCTTGCCGCCCAGCTCTGCACCCGCAATGTCGATGAGGTGCCGTTCGAGCGCGCCGTGAACATCCTCGTCGGACTCGGCGGCCACAATCGGGCCGCTCTCAACATCGGAGGCTAGCCGATCGAGCGCGGCGAGCATCCGCTGCAGCTCCGACTCGTCAAGATAGCCGGCGGCCGCGAGAGCGCTGGCATGTGCCCGCGAACCCTGAATGTCGTAGGGCGCCAGTTGCCAGTCGAAGTGAGTCGACTTGCTGAGACGCGCAAGCTCCGGAGACGGACCGCCACTGAAACGGCCGCCCCACAGCGACCCTGTGTTGGTCTCGCCCGTTGTCGCCTTTTCGTCGGTCATCGTCATGCCTCCACGGATGCTGCGGTCGACTTGTCAAGCAACCACACCATAAGCGCTTTCTGAGCGTGCAGGCGGTTCTCGGCCTCGTCCCAGATCACGCTCTGGCTGCCATCGATCACGTCGGCAGTCACCTCGTACCCGCGGTCGGCGGGAAGGCAATGCATGAAGAGGGCATCGGGACGGGCGAGAGCCATCAGATCGGAATCGACGCGATAGTCACCGAGGAGAGCGACCCGCTCAGCCTTCTCCTCTTCTTTGCCCATCGACACCCAGGTGTCGGTGACAACGACATCAGCATCGGCGACAGCGGCCTTCGGGTCGGTGAAGAGTGCGACAGAGCCGCCGGTCGTGAGAGCGATGCCTTCTGCATCCGCAACAACCTCGGCGCTGGGCATATAACCCTCTGGGGCGGCGATGCGCACGTGCATTCCCGCGGTTGCCCCGGCAAGTAGGTATGACTGCGCCATATTGCAGGCACCGTCGCCGAGAAATGTGACCGTCTGCCCGGGGAGGTCACCACGGTGCTCACGGATTGTGAGCAGGTCGGCAAGAAGCTGGCAGGGGTGAAAGTCGTCCGAGAGTGCGTTGATCACGGGCACCGTCGTGCCCGCAGCCATCTCTTCGAGCCCTGCCTGGGCATAGGTGCGCCAGACGATCGCCGCGACCATGCGCTCCATGACCCTGGCCGTATCGGACGCGGTCTCCTTGCCTCCCAGCTGGCTGTTGGCCGTGCTGATGATGAGGGGCACGCCGCCGAGATCGGCAATGCCGACCGCGAACGACACCCGCGTGCGCGTTGACGACTTGTCGAATATCACGGCAACGGTCTGCGGTCCCTCAAGCGGGCGCCGCTGAAAGCGGTCTGCCTTGAGAGACACGGCAAGGTCGAGGATC
>JAZQRG010000210.1:0-1762 GCA_045629445.1 Mycetocola sp.
ATCCGACTTGCATTTCGGCCCATGATTGGGGCACCGTGTTAACGTCCTGTTACCCGTGCGGTAATGCCCACCGTTCCGTGTCGCGGGTTGATACGGAGGGGGGTAGGCCCCTAAGTATGATCCATCTTTCTCGCGCTATCGGATCATCCATGCCCTTCATCAATGCGATCCCGAAGAGCTCCGCTCTGATGAGTTCAGCTCTTGCCACCCAGCCCGCCGACGCGGCGCTTGGCGCACTGCCGGAGTGGAACCTCGCCGATCTCTATCCCGGCATGGAATCCCCCGAGCTGGTCGCCGATCTCACGCGGGCGCAAACCGATGCGGTCGCCTTCGAGGCGGCCTACAAGGGCAAGCTCGAGGCGCTCGCCCGCGAAGGCGGGCTGGTCGAGGCGATTCTCGCCTGCGAGGCGCTGGAGGAATTGCTCGGCCGTATCATCTCCTATGCCGGCCTCGTCTATTCCGGCGACACGACGGACCCGGTCGGCGCCAAGTTCTATGGCGACGTGCAGCAGAAGATCACCGATGCCGGCACGCATCTGCTGTTCTTCACGCTGGAATTGAACCGGATCGAGGACAGCGTCCTCGAAGCCGCGATGCAGGCGGATGCGAAGCTCGCCCATTACCGGCCCTGGATCGAGGACGTCCGCAAGGAGAAGCCCTACCAGCTCGAGGACCGCGTCGAGCAGCTCTTCCACGAGAAGTCGGTCACCGGCCGTGGCGCCTGGAACCGGCTGTTCGACGAGACCATGGCCTCGCTCCGCTTCGACGTGAACGGCGAGGAGCTGACGCTCGAGCCGACGCTGAACTTGATGCAGGACCCGGACGAGGCCAAGCGCAAGGCGGCCTCGGAAGCGCTTGCTGCCACCTTCAAGGAAAATATTCGCCTGTTCACGCTGGTGACCAACACGCTGGCCAAGGACAAGGAAATCTCCGACCGCTGGCGCGGCTTCGAGGACGTCGCCGCCTCGCGCCATCTCGCCAACCGGGTCGAGCCGGAAGTGGTGGACGCGCTGGTCGCGGCGGTGCGCGAAGCCTATCCGCGCCTGTCGCACCGCTATTACAAGCTGAAGGCCAAGTGGTTCGGCAAGGATGCGCTCGACCATTGGGACCGCAACGCGCCGCTGCCGAAGGTGCCCGGCCGCACCATCCCCTGGACCGAGGCGCGCGACACCGTGCTCTCGGCCTATGGCGGCTTCTCGCCCGAGATGGCTTCGATCGCGAAGGATTTCTTCGACAAGAACTGGATCGATGCGCCGGTTCGCCCCGGCAAGTCGCCAGGCGCTTTCGCCCATCCGACCGTGCCCTCCGTGCACCCCTATGTCCTCCTGAACTACCAGGGCAAGACGCGGGACGTGATGACGCTGGCGCATGAGCTGGGCCACGGCGTGCACCAGGTGCTGGCCGCCCCGCAGGGCGCGCTGATGGCGCCGACGCCGCTGACGCTGGCCGAAACCGCCAGCGTGTTCGGCGAGATGCTGACCTTCCGCGCGCTGCTCGACGCCCAGACCGACCCGGTCCAGCGCAAGGCGATGCTCGCCTCCAAGGTCGAGGACATGATCAACACGGTCGTGCGCCAGATCGCCTTCTATTCGTTCGAGCGCAAGGTCCACATCGCCCGGCGCGAGGGAGAGCTGACGGCGGACCGGCTGAACGAGATCTGGATGGAGGTGCAGGCCGAAAGCCTCGGCCCGGCGATCCGTCTCGGCCCGGGCTACGAGACCTTCTGGACCTATATCCCGCACTTCATCCATTCGCCGTTCTA
>JAZQRG010000211.1:0-4759 GCA_045629445.1 Mycetocola sp.
CTCGGGAAGACGGGGGTCGAAGGTCAGCGCACCGTCGTGGTCGCGCATTCCGCCAAAGCCGTAGGCGAGCGAACTCCAGACGCCGCCAGCGGCGGCGACGTGCACCCCGTCTTCGGTGTTTCCGTGCCGGTCTTCCAGGTCGACGAAGAGCGTGTCGAGGAAGTAGTCGAGTGCCAGCTCCTGATAACCGACCTCGGCGGCGATGATTGACTGCGCGACTTTGGAGAGGCTCGAGTCGCTCGTCGTCAGCGGGTCGTAGTAGTCGAAGTCGGCGAGCTTTTCCTCGAAGGTAAACTCGTCGCCCTGCAGATAGAGGGCAAGCACGACGTCCGCCTGCTTGAGCACCTGGAACCGGTAGATCACGAGCGGGTGGTAGTGCAGCATCAGTGGCTTGCGGTCCTCCGGCGTTGCCGCCAGGTCCCACACCTCGCGTTCGAGGAAGTGCGAGTCCTGCGGATGGATGCCCAGCTTGTCGGCGTACGGAATCGTCATCGCTGACGCAACCCGCTCCCACTCGTCCAGCTCAGTGTCGCGAATCTCGAGTCGCTTGACCGCCCGTGCGTAGGCATCCGGTCGTTCCTCTTTGAGGGTGTGCAACGCCGAGATGGCGTACCGCAGATTGAACCTCGCCATCACATTGGTGAACAGGTTGTTGTTCACCACAGTGGTGTACTCGTCCGGACCGGTCACCCCGTGGATTTCAAACCGCTCTTCACCGTTGCTGCGCCAGAAGCCGAGCGTTGCCCACATCCGCGCGGTCTCAACCGCGATGTCGATCGCGCCGTGGCTGAGGAAATCAATGTCGCCCGTGGCATAGATGTACTTCGCGAGCGCAAAGGTCACGTCGGCGTTGATGTGGTACTGCGCGGTACCCGCGGCGTAATAAGCGGATGCTTCATCACCGTTGATCGTGCGCCAGGGAAAGAGAGCACCGGCTTCGTTCAGTTCACTCGCCCGTTCGCGGGCTTTGGGCAGCATTTGTTCCCTGATCCGCAGTGCGTTGCGTGCCCAGAGCGGGCTCGTATAGGTGAGGAACGGGAGCACGTAGATCTCTGTGTCCCAGAAGTAGTGGCCGTTGTAGCCGTTGGCGGTGACGCCCTTCGCCGGAACACCGAGCCCGTCGGCGCGCGCCGACGCCTGGGCAACCTGGAAGAGGTTCCAGCGCACGGCCTGCTGAAGATCGTCGCGGCCCGGGATCTCGACATCGGAGCGCGCCCAGAATTCGGCCAGCCAGTCCCGCTGCTTGGCATACTGCGTCGCAACACCCGCAGACCGGATCCGGTCAAGGGTTCGCCTGCAGCGGTCGATGAGTTCCCGCGTGGGGGTCGTGCGGGAGCTGTGGTAGCTCACGATCTTCGTAATCCGTACGGGGTCGCCCTGTTTCGCGTCAATGGCGAAGACATTCTTCGCGATGTCACCGTCGATGTAGCGCTCAACCGTGTAGTCGTTGGGCGTCTCGACCACGTGGTCAGCCGCTACCGCAAGCGTCATCTTCGAATGCGCGGTCTCATAGCTCAGGACGCTCCGGTCGCCGTCCTGCCAGTGCTCCTGTGGTTCGAAGACCCGCTCGGTCACCTGGCCAGCGGAACGGGGATCACTCCCGCTCCCCTTTCCACCTCTCCCGCTTGCACCGTCGTATTCATCCTCTCCGTCCTGACGGTTGAGGATCTGGCAGGAGACGGTCAGCGGAGCATCCGCGTCGAGCAGAACGACCTCGAGGGTCATGAGCGCGAGGTGCCGCTCAGGGAACGAGACCATGCGCGATGCGGAGACCTGCACCCGTTTGCCCGATGGTGTCAGCCAGACCAGGTCACGACGCAATACTCCCTCACGGAAGTCGAGAGCGCGCTCGTAGCTGAGCAGGTCGGCGTCGCCAAGCGACAGCGGTTCATCGTCGACGTAGAGCCGCATGACCTTACTGTCCGGCGCATTGACCATGATCTGGCCGACCTGGGCGAAGCCGTAGGCGTCCTCAGCATGACGGATCTTCCAGGTCTCGTGAAGCCCGTTGATGAATGTGCCGTGCTCGTGGGCGGTCCGCCCCTCAACCGCGTTGCCGCGCATCCCAAGGAACCCGTTGCCGACGGCGAAGAGAGACTCGGTTTCGCCGAGGGTATTGCGGTCATATTCGGTCTCGATGAGGCGCCACGGATCAACGGGAAAACGGTCGCGGTTCATTCTCAGCAGCGCTCCTCGGGTGGTGCGATTCGGGTGGTGCAGGTCAGAAGTCGTGCAGATCAGGTGGTGCAGGTCACGAACGGATGCCGGGGGCCGGGTCGGCGGGCCTGGAAGCGGAATCGAGGTAGTCGGCAAGGTCGTGGACAACCTCGTCAGCACCCGCTGCAATGAGCGCGTCAACACCGGCGCCACGGTTGACACCGACGACGAGGCCGAACTGGCCCGCCCGGGCCGAGGCGACGCCGGAAATCGCGTCTTCGAACACGACGACCTCGGCCGGCTGCAGGCCCAGTTGTCTCGCGGCAAAGAGGAAGGTGTCCGGTGCCGGTTTGCCTGGCAGCCCTTCCTTCGCCGCGACGACGCCGTCGACGATCACGTCGAACCGGTCGAGGATCCCCGCACTCGTGAGCACCCACCGGGCGTTCGCCGAACTCGAAACGACGCCGAGTGGCATCCGTTTCGCGGAAAGCTCGTCGACGAGGGCACGAGACCCGGGATATGCGCTGATGCCGCGTTCGGTGAGTGCCCGCGAGAAGTACACGTTCTTGCGGTTGCCGATACCGCACACGGTGTCAGCTGTCGGCGGGTCGTCAGGCGTCCCCATCGGAAGCAGGATGCCGCGGGATGCCAGCAGACTCGCGACCGCGTCGTACCGCTGCTTGCCGTCGAGGTATTCGAAGTAGTCATCGTCGCTGTACGGGCGCAGAACGCCCTTCTCGGCGAACACTTCGGTGAACATCGACTGCCACGCATAGCGGTGCAACTCGGCGGTCGGCGTCAGCACACCGTCGAGGTCGAAGAGCACCGCCCGGAAATCAGCGAGGCTCCGAAGAGCGGAATTGTGTGCGTTCAGTGGAACTCCCGAGAAGCCGAGATGGGCAGGACGTTGGAGTTGACTCTACGACACAGCGACCGGGCACCGTAGTTGGCCCTGCAGGGTTGCGCACCGACCCACCTGGGCGTTAACGACAAACGGATGCCTGCCCGAGGGCAGACATCCGTTTGGATAAATCGAGAGTGCTTACCAGCTCGACTTGGTGATGCCGGGCAGTTCGCCCTTGTGCGCCATGTCACGGAAGCGGACACGCGAGATGCCGAACTTCGAGAGGTGGCCGCGGGGGCGTCCGTCAACAGCGTCACGGTTGCGCAGGCGCACCGGTGAGGCGTTGCGAGGAAGCTTCTGGAGGCCGACGCGAGCGGCTTCACGCGACTCGTCGGTGCCGTTCGGGTCAACGAGGGCCTTCTTCAGCTCGAGGCGCTTCGCTGCGTAGCGCTCGACGATAACCTTGCGCTGGTTGTTCTTCGCAATCATGCTCTTCTTAGCCATGGCTTAGCGCTCCTCTCGGAATTCAACGTGCTTGCGCACTACGGGGTCGTACTTCTTGAGTACGAGACGGTCTGGGTTGTTGCGACGGTTCTTCTTGGTCACGTAGGTGTAACCGGTGCCTGCCGTCGAACGAAGCTTGATGATCGGACGAACGTCCTGTGCTTTTGCCATTAGATCTTCTCCCCACGAGCCAGGAGGTCCTTGACGACCGACTCAATTCCGCGAGCATCGATAACCTTGATGCCCTTGGCGCTCAGCGTGAGCGTGACGTTACGGCGAAGCGACGGTACGAAGTACGTCTTCTTCTGCACGTTCGGGTCGAAGCGACGCTTGGTGCGTCGGTGCGAGTGCGAAATGTTGTGTCCGAAGCCGGGAATGGCTCCAGTCACCTGGCAGGTTGCTGCCATGGTTCTCTCCTTCAATACCGCAGGACTTTCGCCCTGCCCAAGATCTCTTGTCGGCACACGCAACCACCCGAATTATTCAATAGGGGGAGTGTTTGTGCGATCCGAACGGGAGGTGCCCGTTCAGCCAAGGGTCTATCGTACAGGACATTTCGCGTCGGGGCGAATGCTTGGTGCAATCGGCGCCCGCGGCCAGTTGCGTGAGGCCCAAGGAAGCTGACAGTCCGTTCTTAGCTCGCTGATAGCACCGCGTCGCACAATCGAATCACAGGCGATAGCCACAGAACAACGGACAACCCACAGAGGAGCACAGACACCCCGCGATGAGCAAGGATATCCCGAACACCAACATAAGCAACGACCCGAACAGCGGAGCCAACGGCGGCATCCCGAGCAGCGGAGCCGCGGCCAACGGAGCGCCGGCCGGTGACGCCGAATACACCGGCGCCCCTCAGACCAATGCGGGTGCGCCGCACCCGGGCGGCCCAACGGCATACCCGGAGGGCGCGTACCCACAGTCAGCGTTCACGTACCCCCCGGCACCCGCCGGGGCCGGCCGCGACAACAGTCGATCCGGCGGCAAGCGCATCGCGCTTTTCAGCGCGGCAGGCGTCGCGCTCGCCGCGCTGCTCTTCGGCGGCGGCTTCTGGGCAGGAACCGCTGTCGACGACGGCCCAGGCATGTCGCACAGCAGGATGGGCGATGGCGGCCCCGGCTGGGGCGAGCTGGGCGGCCCAGGCGGAGGACAGGATGAGGGTCGTTACGGCGGCCCAGGCGCCAGGACCGATATCCGACCGGACAACGTGGACCCCGACGACCTCGACCGTGAACGCACGGAACGTGAGGGCAC
>JAZQRG010000212.1:0-1845 GCA_045629445.1 Mycetocola sp.
ATCCGTGCCGAGTCAGCGAAGTCGATCTCGAACAGGGTCCGTTCGGCTGGCGCATTGAGATACACGCGCTGCGCGTCGACTACGAGGTTGACACCGGCGAGAAGGTGGGGGGCGAGGAGCGTCTGGGGCAGGAGCGGTTCCGTTGTCGCGAGCACCGCGCCGTCGTCGCCGGACAGGACAGTGACCCGACCGTCGACGGTGAGGCCGATGATGTGGCCCGCCGCGTCGTCAACGGCGGTGACCTGTTTGAGCGACACCGACGTCGGAACGAATGTGAGGGCGCGCTGCCGTGAATCGAGAACCCACACCCCGGCATCCCCGGCGAGGCCAGCGGCGCCCGGCCGGCCTTCCCTTGCGGCAAACGACGTGGCGGGCGGTGCTGACGATGCGGGGTAGTCAATTCGCTCGAACCGGATGCCGCCTTCCGCTGTTGTGGCGAGCAGAACACTGTCAGCGCAGGGGTAGGCGACCCCGACCGACGTTGTGAGCGGGGCGGAGGCGCTGGCGCATTCGGCTTCGTCCGTGACCGACGCGCCGTCGGTGCTGAGGACCTGCACGGCCGACGATTTACCGGCATCCGCTGCGGTCACGAGGGTGGAAGCTCCGAGCTGGACGATCGAACCGTCGTGGGGAACAGCATCGTGACGGACACTCTCAACAATGTCCCCCTCGCCGAGCGCTGCGTTGTCGAGTATCAGCCCGACCCCGGACTCAGGGAAAAAGAGTCCGGTTGCGCTGCTGCCGGCGCTGACAATTGCCGGCCCCGTTTCCTCGATTGAGCCCACGATGCGAGGGCTTGCCCGGTAGTAGTGGAAATGGTCTCCGTGGCTCTGAGTCCACATACCACTGTCGATGATGGTGACCCGACCGGCTTTCTCGTCGGTGGCGAACATGAACCTGCCGTCGGTCGCGGCATCGGTAGCGACGGCACCCTCGCCGATCTCCGTCCACTCCTCGGTGGCCAGGTCCAGCTGGTTCACCGCACCGTCTGCGCTCAACGTAAGGAGGTGGAGCGGAGGTTCGGGCACCTCCTCCGCGCCGGCAATGTAGCCGTGTCCATCGCCGACGGTGCTCGTCGGGGACGCTTCAGGCGCCGGTTCGGGCGGGGAGCACGCTGTCAGGCCGAGTACACAGAGCACCAGCACTGGAAGGGGAATGGCACGCGGGTTACGAGGAAACAAGAGCGTCTTTCGGTGAGGGGTCGGAAACGGTGACGGAAGCGGGGCTCCGCCTGAGCGCGGAAAGGGCGGAAGCGAGAATCGCCGAAACAGCCGCTGTCGCGACGGCGGTCGCGGCAATCGAGGCGCCTGCGGCTGTGCCGGTGTGCCAGGAAACGAGCAAGCCCAGGGCGACGGCGATCACGCCGAAGGCCGCACCGAGCATCATCGTTGGCACAATCCGCGTCGCCCACCTCCCTGCCGCAACGGCGGGTGCGAGCAAGAGCCCAACAACAAGCAGGGAACCGACCGCTCGGTAAGACGCGACGACCGCAATGGTGACGAGTCCAACGAGCATCGCCTGGGCGAGCGCGGGCCGTAGGCCCAGCAGCCGTGCCACTCGCTCGTCGAAGGCGAGCGCGACGAAGGCTCTGTGGAAGAAGGCAGCAACGCCGAGAGTGACGGCAAGGGCAAGGGCGAGGGTGACGATGTCGGACCGGGAAATCGCGAGTACATCCCCGAACAACACTGCGGTCGCGTCGGTGGCGAAGCTGCCGGAGTGGGAAATGACAATGACGCCGACCGCGAGCATTGCAACGAAAAGCAGCCCGATGCTCGTGTCGTGCGAGAGCCTGCCCCGACGCCGGATCAGGCCGATTCCCGCGCTCATGGCTACGGCGCTGAGCGC
>JAZQRG010000213.1:0-3397 GCA_045629445.1 Mycetocola sp.
GTGGAGACGGCGCGCGGAGGCCGACGTCAACTCCTTGGAGTTGTTTCAGTCTGAAGTCGGTAGCCGGGAACGTTTCGACGAGGAGGAGTGGAAGCTCTATTCTGCACTTTGGGAGAAATGAGTTCCTCCTTCGAAGCTGGCGAAGGAACTACGCCGAGCGGGCCTTCGGTCGCTGCGCGATGTGGTTGGGCAGACCTTCAGGGTTTGGCGCTCGAGCCCGCGAGAGCCGCGCTGGATGAAGGAGCCGTCCGACGTCGAGTTGCTTGGTCAAGACTCGCAATACTGGAGTGCCAGTGACTGAACTGCCGTATTCTTTTGGTGACGAGGAGTATCGCTGGCTCGAGCGAGCTTGTGCTGAGTATGAACTCGACGAAGGTGAAATGTCTCATGCTTTCGCGATCTGGCTCGACCCGATAGCGGGTCAACTGGATGAATGTGCGGTCGTACTCGGGCGTCAAAGAGTCGGTTCGACGCGAGTTTCAACCGATGTATGGCGCGAGTTACGGAGTCTCCAGTCACGACGGATCTTCGCGAATGGCGCACTGGAAGTTAATCCGAACGATCCCGCTGTCGCCCTACCTGGGCGTTCAGCTTCCGCCTCGTCAGCGGCGGTCCTGCGTTCAGCGCACAGCCTGGTCCTGCTCGGACAGGCCTTCGTTTCTACACCTGAGTTTCAACGCTTCCGGGAAGGACCGTCACGATGAATGCTGGAAGGCCCGGCGAGCGTGAGACGACGCCAACGTTTGAGTTGGCACGAGCCTGTTTTCGTATCTTGCTTTTCGGCCTTCTGGCAGCCGTCCCGTTGCTATGGTCGCGCGACGAGAGCGACGGAGGAAATAGAGCGTTTCTGCTGGTCCTCGCCGCGATGGCGACAGCGCTGTTGGCGTGGGGGCTTGTTGACAGTGCCATCGCGGTCCACGCGGCGATGAAGCGACGTAGGTAGTCGTTGAGCGGTGGATCGTTGTCCCCACCTGGGTTGTGAAGACCAGGTTGAAGTTGCTGGCCAGGTGTTGGAGAGCTCTTGCTGATGTGGATCGTGTCGGAATCGAAGTCGATCGCGTCCCACGTCAGACCGAGTATGGGTCGGGATCGGATCTGTGGCATCGATGCAAGGTGGCGAGAATGCTGACGGTTAATGGTGAGCTGCCGTCCGCGGGCGAGTTGAGCGGTGCCCGCACCGTCGAGGTCCTCCGTCTACCCCGTGGCGAGCGTTCGATCGATTTCCTCGCTCCGGTGGTAGGGCAGATCGAGGAGTTCCGAGTCCCGGAGGGGAGTCGTCTCCGGGCAGATTTTTCGGTGCTGGAAGCCGCCGCGAGCTTGGAGTTGTTGGATCTATCGGGTGCGTGGCCGGCGGCGGAGGTCGGGCTCTCGGAGTTGCCCCGGCTCCGGACGTTTATGCTTCCTCCACCGCGGCAACGAGGTCACTACGTCGCCTCAGCGCTTGCGAATCCCCACCTCCGGGCTCTCGAGATTCAGGACTTGGCCGAGGGGGACCTCGACCTCGTGCAAGCGCCGCTCGAGCAACTGCATGTGTGGCGCTCGACGACGGGAATCACCGGTGTTCCGGCTTCGATGCCTCAGCGTTCGTTGACGTCGATCCAGCTCTACCGCATGCCGGCCTTCGACTTTGGGTGGATCGACCGGGCGGTCGACTTGCAGAAGGTCGAGGTATGGCGAGTCGCGCACCTGCGCGGGCTCCGCCATCTCGTTGATCGCATACACCGCCTCGAGACGGTTTCCTTCGGGGACTGCCCCCGCGTGGACGGGCCGGAGTTGGCGTCCCAGGTTAACGCCGACCATCTGTCCGTCATTGGTCGCACGAACATCGACCGTGACGCGGTGGAGCGCGCCTTCCCGATGCTCCGCAGGGAGTTTGACGGTGAACCGCTGGAGAGCTTTTGGAGTTACGGTCCGTTCGGTAATGCCGTCGCGATGGAGGTTGTCGGAAGGGTTGAACGAGCCGCGACACCAGAGGAGGTGTCGTCAATCGTCGATGCGGCCCTGACACGATTCGAACTCGTCAGCGCTGATCCCTCTACTGTGCGATCTTCCATCGCGGCTGCAGCGGTCGTGGCTGCGGCGGTCGGCGCGGTGTTCGAGGAGCCAGTCACTCGGAACGGTGCGTTCGGAACCCCTCTGGAAACCACATACCGAGGTCCGTCGCGTTGGGGACAAGCTTCGTGGTCACCGTCCCGTGAACTGCTCTCGCGTTCGCATGAGGTGATCGCCTACGTCGTCCGGGCGAATGATCCTGACGAGTGGGCGAATCTCTTGGATGATCCGTATGGCTGCTTCTGGGTGAACGCGGCTTTGGAAGGCTCGCGGACCGCGTTGGAGCGTGCGCTTGCTGGAAGCAAGGGGTGAGTTATGGGTGTATGGGCATTCGGAGTGTTCGAGAGTGACGATGCCGCGGACCTTGGCTTCGAGGTGGACGATGCGGAGTCCCCTGACGACGTGAAGGGGGTACTGACTGAGGCCATGAACGCTGTGCTTAGCGATCCGATGCACGCAGAGCGAAGCGATGTCCTCGTCGCGGTGGCGGCTGCGGCCCTCGTCGCTTTGTCCGTCGGCGGTGACCTCAGCTTGGAGGGGATCGACGAGTACGGTCCCCAGACCTGGGATCCGGTCTCCCTCGGTGCCGACCCACGTCTTATCGCATCAGCGCGCGAAGTCGTAGGGCTTGTATGCTTGCCGCTCGCGGAGCAGCCGTGGAACGGTGAGGAGCCCTTGTGGGATTCCGCAGAGGACCACGCAGCGTACCTGCGCGAGGTGTCGGCCATCCGGGACACGTTGGCGGCACAGCGATAGGCGGCCTGGTCTTTCCGCGGGTCAGAGGCTAGCGGAGCACCCCGCACGCTGCCCGCGCGCCGGCGTCGCCGGTGGCCAGTGTCGTCGCGTCCGGGCCACCCTGGCCCGCGGCCGAATAGCGGTCGGGGATGTTCGCGAAGTTGTCGCGCCCGGCGTGGACCATCACGGCCGAGCCGTCTGCGTCACGCAGCTCCCGCAGCGTGAACCGGTCGGTGACGAACTTCAGCCGTGCGCGGCCGTTGTCGGTGACCAGCAGCGACGGCAGGTCGCCGGCGTGGTCCTCGTGGCTCGGTCGACCGCCGGTGTAGTGCCCGCCCGCCGAGGTGAACGGTCCGTCCGGTGCGTTCGCATCACACCGGCCGACCGCGTGGATGTGGAACCCGTGGAAGCCGGGCGCCAGGCCTCGAGCGGTGGCCTTCACCACGACCTTGCCGCGAGTCTGTCTCAGCGTCACCCGGCCGACCGTGCTGCCGTCGGCGCTGTGCAGGGTTGCCCGGGCGATCTTGGCCCGTGCGTGGCCGCGGTCCGCGCTCGCGGTGGTGGCGTTGACGGCGAGCGCGCCGGTCGCCACCACGAGAGCCGTCGTCCC
>JAZQRG010000214.1:0-7734 GCA_045629445.1 Mycetocola sp.
CTGGCGAGCACGAGCAGGTCCAGGACGGCTGTGCCCAGCGCGATCACGGCGGGCGCGTCGCCGACCGTGCGGCCGAGGACCACCTCGATCGCCGTACGCTGGTGATCGGCCAGGGCGTGAAGGTATCCGTCGAGTGGTCGCAGGATCCGGTCGAGGGCAGCGTACGGAAATCCGCGCTCCGCCTCCACGCATTGCAGCCGCATCACCGTCCAGCCGTCGGCTCGGCCATGCCGCTCCAGCTCGTCCAGGAGCGCCGTCTTGCCCACGCCGGCGTCGCCCTCCACGACCGCGGCATGCCGCTCCCCCGTCAGCACGTGCGACAGCCAGTCGATCTGCTGCGAGCGGCCGATGAGGTGCCTCGTGGGACCCATGACCAGCATCGTATGTGCTGAGCTGCATCGTCCTCACTGCTTTAGGCGCCAACGTGTCTGGCTCGCGAGGCAACCTCACGTGTCCCGGCCCGGGACCAACTGCGCCAGCGGGAGCCGCGGCCGGGCCGAGGCGACCGGGGCCACTCCCTTGGGCACGGTGCGATGCTTGAGGAGTGAGTGACGCGCTGGCGTTCCTACGCCGACAACCACTGCTCCTGCTGGTCGTCGCCGGACTCGCTCTCGGTGTGGTGCTCTGGGCCGCCGACGAGACGACGGCGCTCGGGCTGACCGCGCTCGTGGTGCTCGGGATCGTCATCGTCGACACGGCGGTCGGCATGGTCCGTGACCTGATCGCGGGGCGCTGGGGACTCGACATCCTCGCGCTGGTCGCCATGGTCGCGACCCTGGCGGTGGGTGAGTACGTCGCCGGCCTCATCATCGCCCTGATGCTCACCGGCGGGGAGACGCTCGAGGCGTGGGCGGCCCGTCGGGCCAGTCGCGAGCTCGACGCCCTGCTCACCCGGGCGCCGGTCTACGCCCAGCGCATCGATCCGCGCACCGGCGACACCGAGCAGGTCCGGGTCGAGGAGGTGGCGGTCGGTGACGAGCTGCTCGTCCGGTCCTCCGAGATCCTGCCGGTCGACGGGACCCTGCTGTCCGAGCGCGCCGTCATCGACGAGTCGTCGGTCACCGGCGAGCCCGTGCCCGTCACCCACACCGCCGGTGCCGAGCTGGTCTCCGGCACGACCAACGGCACCACGACGTTCCGGATGCGGGCCGAGAGGTCAGCCGCGGACTCGCAGTACGCGACCATCGTGCAGCTGGTCCGGGCGGCCGTGGACTCGCGGGCTCCGATGGTCCGGCTCGCGGACCGCTACGCGATCCCGTTCACCCTCGTCTCCCTGCTGATCGCGGCTGTCGCGGCGTACGTCAGCGGCGATCCCGTCCGTTTCGCCGAGGTGCTGGTCGTCGCGACACCGTGCCCGTTGCTGATCGCGGCGCCGGTGGCGTTCATGGGTGGGATGAGCTCGGCGGCCAAGCTCAACGTCATCATCAAGGACGGGGGCGTCCTGGAGGTGCTGGCCAGGGTGCGCTCGGTCGCCTTCGACAAGACCGGCACCCTGACCCAGGGCCGGCCCGAGGTCGTCGGGATCCGAGCCGCGGACCGTACGGCGGAGGAGACGCTGCGCCTCGCCGCCTCCGCCGAGCAGCACTCGGTGCACGTGTTCGCCCAGCCGATCGTGGACGTCGCCGTTCGCGAGGGAGCCGGCCTGTGCCCGGTGGTGTCGGCCGAGGAGATCGCGACCCAGGGCGTCGAGGCGCTCCTGGGCGACGGCTCGCGGGTGCGGGTGGGCAAGCCGTCCTTCATCCAGGAGGCCGTCGGGAACCTGGACCGGGCGGACCTGGCCCCCGGCGAGACGGCCGTCTACGTCTCGGTCGACGACGCGCTGGCCGGCGTCATCGTCCTGGCGGACCCGCCGCGTCCCCAGGCCGCCGGGACGATCGCCCGGATGCGGGCAGCGGGCGTCGAGCAGGTCGTCATGATCACCGGGGACGTGGCGTCCACGGCGGAGTCGATCGCGCGCGAGCTGGGCGTCACCGGCGTGCACGCCGAGACCACGCCGCAGGTGAAGGTCGACCTCGTCCGCTCGCTCGAGCCGCGCCCCACGCTGATGGTCGGCGACGGCATCAACGACGCGCCCGTGCTCGCGGTCGCCGACGCGGGGATCGCGATGGCCGGCCGCGGAGCGACCGCGGCCAGCGAGTCGGCCTCGGCGGTCGTCACCTCCGACGACATCGCCCGGGTGGCCGACGCGATGGAGGTGGCGCGTGGCACCGTCGCGATCGCGCTCCAGGCGATCTGGCTCGGCATCGTCATCTCGGTCGGCCTGATGATCGTTGCCGCCTTCGGCTACCTGCCCGCGGTCCTCGGGGCCCTGCTCCAGGAGGTCGTCGACCTGCTGGCGATCGCGTGCGCTCTGCGCGCGCTGACCCTGCACCGCAGGATCGGCCCCGGTGAGGTTGAGCCCGGCCGAGCCGTCGGAGCTGGGGGTCGGCGCTCGCCCGCGGTTACGTAGACGTCGCCGGTGAACCAGAGTGAGTTGTCCACCAGGAAGCGACGACGAACAAGCACTGGACCGTGGACATCGTGCCGAAGGTCTGACGCGATCCCCGTGAGCGTCATCGTCAAGACCGTCGTGGTCAGATCCGGGACAGCAAGATGCCGAGCTGCCGCGTGCTGCAGACCGTCCAGCCCGAGACTGTCAGCGAAGTTCCTCGGCCCATCGACTGAAGAAGTCGCGTACTGCCGGGACCTCATCCGTCGCCATGGGGAACTCATCGTCGTCGAATCGGTCGAGTGAACCCATCATCTGGACCAACACGGCCACATCGAACCCGGCATCCGCGGCCTTGGCCTCAGCCAGGAGGGCATCCTTACCGAAGTGCTCGGCAAGCCGGTAAACGTCGGCGAAATCTCTGACTTCAGCACGTCCGAACAGTGCCAGTATCTTGCGACCTGCCAGCTCCAGCGGCGCGAGCGTCGGGCCGAGGATCGTGAGTTCTGGGGTCGACGCCGGCGGTGAATCCAGCGCCAAGTCAACGAGCACCTCGTCATCACCGAGCACCACCAGCCGACAGAACATCGGATCGTCATGGATGATCGTCGCGCTCCAGCCCCGCTCGCGAAGCACCGCGAGCAACGCATCCCTGGCAGGTCTGACCGAGACAATGGGCGCACCAGCGAACAGGTCAAGGTCCTGGGTCGGTCGCGAGATGAGGTCCGAAGCCAGCAGCGCCGCACCACCGGCGACGACGTACCCGGCGGATTCTTCCAGCTCGAAGAAGAGCTGCGACACCGCGACCTGAAAGGCGCTTAGCCCCTCCCCCGTCATGCCACCTCCGATACCGAGTCACGTGAGACCAATGAGGACCAACCCGCCCTCACTTCGAAGGGCAAAACCAGCTCGTCCCACAGATCGATCAGCAACGCTCCGTCGACATAGGTGAGGACATCGTCTGGGCGCCCCTCACGCAGGACGATCTCGTAGACCCGCATGCGCTGGCGACGGTCACGAAGATCAAACGTCCGGCCACGGTCCGACCAGTTCAGGTGCAAAGGAAGCTCCACCACCGCGAAGGCAGCGTCCACATCCAGGCGCGGAAGATGCGAAGGAACCGTAATCGCCCGGCCGCGACTGACGGTGCGCTCGATAAACGCAATCCGAGGTTCCAGGCCAAGTTCGAAACCGGCTGCCGCCAGGACACGAGCTGCTGTCGTCAGACTCGGCGACTTCCGATCATGCTCGTACGCCGACAGCGTCGGCCGCGACGTCCCGGCACGACGGGCCATCTCATCCTGTGACAGTCCCGCTGCTTGACGGGCGCGTAGAAGCAGGGAGGGGGTCGACATGACTCGAGCGTATCCGATTGGATACCTATCCACAATCACGGGTGAATATCTAGTCGCGGCGGGCAAGACCTGATGACAATCCGAGCATCGCGTGCCAGGCCGCCGCGTCTCCCAGGGCGCCCATATCGGATGGTGGTGGGCCCCATTTCTCTCCGCAGCTCAGCAACTAGATGCGACCAGTCGATCGCTACTTCACGAGGGCAAGCGATTTCGTAGGCAAGTCCACCTGTCTTCACCTCCAGCTGGCCCTGCGGCATGCTTCACTTCCCCGCATGGGACGCAACGACCGCTGCCCGGCCGTGTGAAGGGTAAGACGTTGACCCCTCAACGTGGATCTGACTTGCAAAGGTTGGAACTCTCAATCCGCTCTAGCGAGACTGAGCGCTGGCAGTGTCTGGTCGGGCTCGCCACGCCTCGACTAGATCTGCGACCACTGCTGCCACCTCGCGGGGCGAAATTAGATCGTCCATCCCGAAGTGCTCCGCGATCTCTCCGTTGATGTACGCGGTGATCCTTCCGACACTCTCGTCGGCCCGAAAGCATGCGGGTAAGCGGACCAACCATGCAGTCATACTCGTCACTCACCCGACCAGCCGCACCGATGACGTCCCAATCGTTGACTTTGTCATTGACGAGCCTCAGCTACTAGCGCAGCGCCGTTCGTTCGGTACCCATGCTGGAGGTTAGTCCGAGAATTGCGACTATGCCCCGAGCGACGGCGGGAAGTCCTGCGCCTTCCGATACAACGGCAATGCAAGTGCTGCCAGACTTCACCCATGAGCCAATCCGCCGACAAGGTCATCCATCGTCTGCGGCTGGCTAGGCAAGAGGGCCGGCCCATAACTCTACGGCTGAAGCGCCCTTGGCGAGCAGCTCCCAGCTACGGGTATGTCCTTGCCGTGACAAAAGACTGGGTCGCCGTGCAGATCCTGCTTGAGGGCTTCTACTTGGATGACGTGGCGCTTGTTCGCCTGCAAGACATCAAGAGCGTCAAAATGAACCCCGAACAACATTTCGTGAGTCGTGTCGTTGGAGAGCTTGGAGTGCCCGTCACGGACTTCGCTAGCCCGTGTGACTCCACACTGAGCGACCTGCTGCGGATGATCGCTGAGCGGGTCCATCTTGTGATGTTCTATCGCAGGGAAGATGACTTCTCCTGGCGCGAGGTTGGGTTGATTCGGAGAGTCGGCGAGGAACGACTTGAGTTGCACGCCATCGAAGGTGATGGGACGTGGGCCGAGGCGTCGGGCCTTCGGTCGCTCCACCCGATCGAAAGAGTGGAGTTCGGCGGCCGCTACCTCACCGCGTTGGAACGCTTCGGTGACGAGGCTCCCGCGTACGACCCAGACAGTGCGATCGGCACGATTAGCCTGTGAGCTCGGTCGCGCGGGCCCAACTCGGCAAACCGCATGCGTCCGTCCCTCATCGCCGACCCGCACGGCACGGCGCGCCCGTCTGTCGATACGCCAGCTTTATTCCTAACGCCCGCGCCTACGCGCAGACCGATCACGAGCCTGCGCTGCGCGACGCGATCGCCGCTCTTGCACGCCGGGGCGTCGGGGCGTCGGGGCGTGTGCCGAAGGGGTAGGGGGACGCCGGCTGCCTCAAGCTTGCGCGGACGGGTGGCGAGCATGTTCGTCGGCACACCGAGTTCGCGGTGCAGGTCGCCGTGGCGCTGCGGCCCTTCGAGCAGCCTCTCCACGACGAGAAAGGCCCACCGCGCTCTGACGATGCCGAGAGCCGCAGCGAGGTCGCTCACGCCGTCGGGTCGGTGTCCGGCTTCATCCAGGACGGTGAGATGTGCTGGCCTGCATTCTGCACATCCGAAAGAGGTCGATCTCCCCAACCTTCAGATCCGTAGCGAGGGCGCATGGCAATCCGTTCGACGTGCGAATCATTCCCCGCGGCGCGGCCGTATTGCCCCGTCTCCGTCCCAAGTTCCCTGCCCGACGGCGACTCCACCAAGGCATAAGTGTGGGTCGCGGCGTGGGTGTCAACGCCGACGACGAATCTGTAGTGATCTGCAACGATGGACATGCGATGTCTCCTTGTGTTGAGCGGACGTCGCGACCGGCGTCGGCCCGGGAGAAGATCACTACGAGACATGCCTGTAAGGGGCCACAACCCAAGGGTTGGACAAGCTTCTAATCAAGCCATCGTGGTGGGCCGGGACGGCGCCGGCCCTCCCGACTCGACGGACAGATCCCGGGAAAGGCACCCCGCGAAGGGGCCAGGCGATTCATGAGTCACGTCGAGCCGGAAGAACCGGCACTACCCTGCCAGCCAGCCCCAGGCCAGCCACCCCAAACACTTACAGACGATTCAATCGAGCCCGGTCAAGCGACGCCACCTAGTGGCATCCTGGTCAGACAAAGACAGCTCGCCGGATTCCAGAAGTTCTCGAACCGTCGCGAGGCGGCCGTTCAAAAAGTAGTGTTCTAGGAGATATTCCGCTGCACCCGACACATCCTCGTTCACCGCGTCGAGCAGGGCGGCTTCGGCCTTTGAGCTAGCATCCGTCGCCGCCAACGCTTTCGCGAGCGCCAGCAGGGCGTACCCGTGACCCGATTCGACCAGCTCGAAAAGTACCGCCTGCGTTGATTCTGGGGGCCCCGCATCTATCGATGCCAACCGCTCAATGGCGCGCCAATCCCCATAGCCCGCGCCTCGCAGCAGCAGCTCGCGTCCTTCTTCAATCCGCCCCTGCTCACAGAGCATCGCGCCGAGCGACGAGAAGACCAATTGATCGCCACAAGTAGCAGCGCGACGATACCAAGCTTCGGCGCTCTCGAAATCGCCTAAGTCCTCATCTAGGGTGCCTTGAAGCCTCAGAGTTGGTATGAGCACGCCGTTCGATTCGGCATCTTTGAGCAGTTCTCGAAGGCGCCCAAATTGGTCCAGGGATACAAGTAGGGAAGACATGTTGTTACCGACTGCTGTGTAGCCGGCTCGCCATGATGCTTCGTACTCGTCGGCGGCCTCGTCGTACCGTGCGAGATCCTCTAGACACGACCCAAGGAGGGCACGCGCCATTGGAGTTGGCGGCTCTATACTGCGCAGTTGTTGCTCGGCGAGATTGAGAAATCCGTTCTCAATTAAGCGCTCTGCGCTGCGGATGAGATCAACCATCGTGCCAACTACCTCGATCAGCTTCTAGTCTGGTTGGGCTTTGTGCCCTTCGGCGTTTTCGGTGATTTGATCCTATTCGGGTTATCTGGGATGTTCTTTCGACCTCCGTGGCGGTTGCCCTTGGCATCCCTATCTCCGGTCCGCTTTTTGGAGCCCTTCTTTGACTTACCTTGCTCTTCCCGGTGTGGGTTTCGATCCTTTTGAACAAGCGGCCTTTTCGCCTTTTGGGGCTGCTGCACGAAATGGTGACAGCAACTCGGACGACGCCGAGCACTTGGTTCGGCCACCTCCGCGGTCAGGCACGGGGAAAGGCAAGTTCCCAGGGCAGGTGGCGCCCAGCTGGACATCAGCACCGACGGACACGTCCAGAGCGCCGACCACTCCCCTGCCGCCTTCACGTTCAACCTCGAACTGACCCGACGTGCCCTCTTGGTCCCCCCTCGGACGGGACCTTGAAATTGCAGGGAAAAGACAGCGGCAGATGGCGGCACCTTAGCCCGGAAACGCGAAAAACCCCTCCAATTGGAGGGGTTTTCGTGTCCGAGGGGCGACACGGTCACTAGTCATACCCCTGCGCTTGCGGTGAAGCGACGGTGAGATCAGTCGACTCGGTCACTCAGCGACGGTAGATCTCTCTGCCGTGACCGAGCGCCACTACCAAGACGACAAGGACTTGGTCGTGAATCTCGTAGACGACCCGGACGTCGCCAGTACGAACTCGCCATGCTCCGGCACCACCGACCAGCTTCTTCGCGCCGGCCGGTCTGGGCTCGGGGCGATCTGGTGGCAGCAGTTCTGCCTGCTTGCCGACCCGAGGCGCGA
>JAZQRG010000215.1:0-2139 GCA_045629445.1 Mycetocola sp.
GTTGGTTCGACGGCGATTTACCCGCTCGGGCTCTACTCCACCCAGTACGACTCCGTTGAAGACATCCCCGACGGTTCGACGATCGCGGTGCCGAACGATCCGAGTAACCTGGCGCGCGCGCTCCTCGTCCTCCAGTCAGCCGACCTCCTCACGCTCGAGGGTGGGGGAGACAGCTACTCGACAGTCGCTGACATCGACGAGTCGAAATCGCGCGTGACGGTAACCGAACTCGACCCGGCACTCACCGCTACCTCGCTTCCTGACGTCGCCGCGGCGATCATCAACAATGAGTTCATTCTGGACTCGGGCCTTGAATCCACGGATGCCATCGCCCAGGACGACCCGTCCGACCCGAACTCGCTCCCGTACGTCAACATCTTTGCGGCTCGTGCCGAGGACAAGGACAACGAGACCTACCAGAAGCTCGTCGAGATCTACCAGGACACGGCGGCTGTCACCGACGGTGTCGTTGACAATTCCGGCGGAACGGCACTCATTGTGAAGACGCCCGTCGACGACCTGGTCACATCACTGAAGAACGAGCAGAAGCAGATCGCCGAACAGGGCTAGATCCCCTGTCGCAGCCTGAATTCAGCGACTGGCGCCGGAGCACCTGCTCCGGCGCCTGTTCGCGTCACCGAGAGGAAAACCCGTGAGCATCGTCAGCATGACGGATGTCGTCAAGTCCTATCCGCCGTCCGAGAAGGGCGGGGCGCCCGTCGTTGCCATCGATGGAGTGAGCGTCGAGGTGGAACGGGGAGACGTCTACGGGATCATCGGGTATTCCGGTGCCGGCAAATCCACGCTCGTTCGCCTCGTGAACGGCCTGGAGAAGGCAACCTCGGGCAGCATCGTCGTGAACGGCACCGAGATCACATCGCTCAAGGAGCGCGCGATGCGCCCGGTTCGCGGCGACATCGGCATGATCTTCCAGCAGTTCAACCTGTTCAACTCGAAGACCGTCGCGAAGAACGTGGCGTACCCGCTCGAGGTCGCCGGTCGGTCAGCCGCTGACATCACGGCTCGGGTCGCTGAGATGCTCGCGTTCGTTGGGTTGAGCGACAAAGCAAAGAATTACCCCGATCAACTCTCGGGCGGCCAGAAGCAGCGCGTCGGTATCGCTCGCGCACTCGCCACGTCGCCATCGCTGCTGCTGGCCGATGAGGCCACGAGTGCGCTTGACCCCGAAACGACGAGCGAGGTTCTCGCCCTCCTCGACCGGGTCAACCGGGAGCTCGGCGTGACCATCATCCTGATCACACACGAGATGGACGTCATCAGGAGCCTCGCAACCAAGGTGGCGGTGATGGACGGCGGACGCATCGTTGAACGCGGCGACGTCTTCGACGTGTTCTCGCAGCCCCAGAACCCGGCATCGGCCCGCTTCGTCTCCACCGTCGTGCAGGGAATTCCCTCACCGGTCGAGGTCGCGACCCTTCGCGGGCGCCATGAGGGGCGGATCGTCACATTCTCGTTCCGCGACGGGAGCGAAACGCAAGCGCAGGTCTTTCTCGATCTCGCTGCTGCCGGCATCCGCTTCGAGCTGGTCTACGGGGGAATCAACGATATCCGTGGCCGTGCATTCGGCCACCTCACGCTTGCGCTCCAGGGCGATGACACCGCCATCAACAGCGCGCTCGCCCGAATCGCAACCCACTCTGAAGTGACGGAGGCGCACTGACCATGGACAAACTTCTCGATCTTCTGCCCGAACTCGGCGAGGCAGCCTGGGAGACGCTCTATATCGTCGCGGCGAGCCTCGTCTTCGGCGGTATCGCCGGGCTCGTTATCGGCCTCGGATTGTATGTGACCCGCGCGGGATCCATCCTGGAGAACCGGGTCGCATTCACCGTGATCAACGTTTTCGTCAACATCTTCCGTCCGATCCCGTTCATCATCTTTATCGCGGCCATTCAGCCGCTCGCTCGTCTCGTTCTTGGCACCGGCATTGGCAACGGGGCACTCATCTTTGCCATCTCCATCGGTGCGGCATTCGGCATCAGCCGAATCGTCGAGCAGAACCTGCTCACGGTGTCACCCGGCGTGATCGAGGCCGCACGAGCCGCTGGTGCGAGCCCGCTCTACATCATCCGTACGGTGCTGCTGCCTGAGGCGCTCGGTCCGCTGATCCTCGGCTAC
>JAZQRG010000216.1:0-5199 GCA_045629445.1 Mycetocola sp.
GACGAAACGGATGCATCGGCCGGGGTGAACAGGACGTCCTTCTCCAGCGATCCTGCCCGGATCCGACCCGCCCCGCTCGCCCGCGCCCGAACGAACCACGGGTTCGTCGGGCCGTACGCCGAACGCACGTAAATGTCATCACCCGAGCGGACGGCCCAGATGGTGACGTACGGGCGCAGCGACCCGTCCGAGCGCCGGGATGAGACCTGAACCTCATCGGCGGAACCGATCTGCGCGAGCTCGTCGCTCGTCCAGTCACTCATCGCACGTTCCGTTTTCCGTTGCACGGCAGCATCCGCTGCTCACAGCGAAACCCCGCTTGATTGCCTCTCGCGTCATCACTTTCTCCTCGCCCGTGTTGTGCCGACGCGCGCGGTGCGTGCCGGGCGATGACAACGCTACGCACTCGGAGAGGTCGATGGGAAGGTACTGCCGCTACCCTGATAGCACCGGTTTTCCGGGACGGATGTGTGTGGCGACGCTGTGGTGGTGTTGGCCCCGGCGAGAGTCGTTGGTTCTCGCGGTGAAGTAGTCTCGATATATCGTCCCGGTTGACGACGTGAGATTAAGGACACAACCATGCGTACAACATCCCTTGTCGCACCGCTGGCACTCGCGGCAGCAGCCGCCCTCGTGCTCACCGGTTGCGTGAACAACGAAGAAGCTCCGGCAGAAGATCCTTCGGCTGGCAGCTCGGTCAGCGCGGATGAAGACCTTGTCGCCCTGCTGCCGGATGACGTGGCCTCGTCCGGCGTCCTCACGATCGGCGTCGACGCGAGCTACGCACCCAATGAATTCGAAGCCGACGACGGTTCGGTCACTGGCTGGGACGCCGAACTCGCCGAGGCTGTCGCCGCAAAACTGGGACTCGAGGTTGAGTGGGAGAAGTCCCTCTTCGACGCCATCCTTCCGAAGGTTGCCGGTGGAACCCTCGACCTCGGATGGTCGAGCTTCACGGACAACGCCGAGCGCCAGGCCCAGGTTGACTTCGTCGACTACTACAACGCCGGACTCCAGTTCGCCAAGACAGCGGATGCCCCTGACGTCACCGAATTCTGCGGCGTGACCGTCGCGATCCAGGCATCGACCACATCAGAGCAGTACCTCCAGACCGCAAGCGACGCGTGCGTTGCTGAGGGCAAGGACGCCGTCGACATGCTCAAGTCCGACAACCAGGATGAGGCGACGAACAATGCCGTCCTCGGCCGCGCTGATTACCTCCTGGGAGACTCGCCGATCGTCCAGTACGGCGTCGCGCAGTCCGATGATGCTCTCGTGCTGACGGGAGACGTCTTCGACTCCGCTCCGTACGGTGTCGTCATCGAGAAGGACGGCGACCTTGTCGAGCCGATCCAGGCCGCCATGCAGGCGCTCATGGATGACGGAACGTACCTCGACATCCTCACCGAGTGGGGCGTCGAGGATGGCGCCATCTCCGAGGCAACCATCAACGCCGGCTGAAAATCATGGCTTCCGATACCGAACCGATCAAAGCGGTCAGGCTTCGGCACCCGATCCGGACGACGATCGCCGTCCTGATCGTGCTGTTGCTTGTGGCGTTCATCTGGGACGCCGCAAATCGGGAGGCCTACCAGTGGCCGCTCGTCGGTCAGTACCTCTTCGACCGGCGCATCAGCCAAGCCGCACTCATTACCCTCGCACTGACCATCCTCTCGATGATCCTCGCGATCGTGATGGGCCTCGTTCTCGCGGTCATGCGGTTGAGCGACAACCCCGTTCTCAAAGCCGTGTCGTGGGTGTACCTCTGGCTGTTCCGCGGAACACCGGTTTACGTTCAGCTGGTGTTCTGGGGACTCCTCGGCACGATCTACCGATCGGTGACGATCGGTGTGCCGTTCACGAGCATTGAGTTCTTCACGGTTTCGCCGTTCTCGGCGATTGACCTCTTCTGGCTCGCGGTTCTCGGCCTCGCATTCAATGAAGCGGCATACATGGCCGAAATCGTGCGAGGCGGCATCCTGAGCGTTCCGCGTGGACAGGACGAAGCCGCACGCGCTCTTGGCATGAGCTGGCGCCAAACCATGCTTCGGGTGGTCGTGCCCCAGTCGATGCGAGTGATCATTCCGCCGACCGGCAACGAGGTGATCTCGATGCTGAAGACGACGTCGCTCGTCACGGCGCTTGGCTTCTCCCTCGAACTGTATGCACGAACCCGCGCGATCTCAGCGCAGATCTACGCGACGGTTCCCCTGCTTATCGTCGCAAGCATCTGGTACCTGCTGGTCACGAGCATCTTGATGGTCGGACAGCACTACCTCGAGAAGTACTACGGCCGCGGTGTCGCGCCGCAGCGTGACCCGGCTGCGGGTGGCCCGGACGCCGAACCGGCTACGGGTGCCGTCCCGGTCGAAGCGGAAACAGCGGGCGCCCCCGACGGTGACCAGGTTCCGCCACCGAAGAGAGAGCACCTATGACCGACGTTCCCATGGTTCAGGCGGACCACATCGTCAAGCGCTTCGGCTCGCACGAGGTCCTCAAGGACATCTCCGTGACGGTTCAGCGTGGCGAGGTCGCGTGCCTGATCGGACCCAGTGGCTCGGGAAAGTCGACATTCCTGCGCTGCATCAACCACCTGGAGTCGATCAACGGCGGACGCCTGTGGGTCGACGGCGAGCTCATGGGCTACCGTCAGCGTGGCGACAAGCTCTACGAGATGTCACCGGCCGAGGTATCGAAGCAGCGCGCAGACATCGGCATGGTGTTCCAGTCGTTCAACCTCTTCCCGCACATGACCGTGCTCGAGAACATCATCGAAGCGCCGACCCAGGTCAAGGGCATCAAGAAGGCGGATGCCGTCGCGACGGCACACGAACTGCTCGACCGGGTGGGCCTGGCCGATAAGGCGAAGGCATACCCGGCGCACCTCTCCGGTGGTCAGCAGCAGCGCGTCGCGATCGCACGCGCACTGGCGATGAGTCCGAAGCTCATGCTGTTCGACGAGCCGACGAGTGCGCTGGACCCGGAACTGGTCGGCGAGGTCCTCGACGTCATGAAGGGACTCGCGAAGTCCGGAATGACAATGATTGTTGTCACCCACGAGATCGGGTTCGCGCGTGAGGTCGGTGACTCGCTGTTCTTCATGGACGGCGGCGTGATCGTTGAGTCAGGTGACCCGCGCGAGGTGCTCGCCAACCCGCAGCACCAGCGCACCCAGTCGTTCCTGTCCAAGGTTCTCTAAACGGCACGGTCCGCTCAACGCCAAGGTTCTCTCAACGGCCGCCGAGGAAGCGACGGAGCACACAGCATCCGTCGCTTCTTCGCTATCCGGCGAGTACCTTGCGGATCCGCTGCAACGACACGGTCTCGTTCGCACCGATGTTTTGCGCGAACAGGCTGAGCCGGAGCTCTTCGATCATCCAACGTGCTTTGATCAGGTGCGGTGGTGCGAAGCGCGCTGGAGGCATCGTGCCTCCTGCTGCCTCGTACAGCTCCGTCGCCGTCTGGACCTCGTTCATCCACACGCGGTCCCGGTTGGGGTTGTCTGGGAGTTTCTCCACCCGGGAGGTGATTCCGGCGAGGTAACGGGGAACCTGGGCGAGTCTCTGCATCCCTGTCCGCGAGACGAAACCGGGGTAGACCAGAGCCGCAAGCTGCGAGGTTGCGTCGCTCAGCGCTGGCAGGAGGGCGAGGCTCGTCGCCTTCTTGATCGCCTTGTCTGCGGTGCGGGATGCCGTCAGCACCTTGGCAACCAGGGAGACGGTGTCGAACATTGTGTTCATCATCGCGCCCGAGATGCGATCGCGCACCGTCTCGAACTCGGCGCGCATGAAGATCGCTCCGTCGGGCTTGACGCGGAACAGGATGTCGTCGACGCATGCGGCAAGGCAATCGTCGAAGAGCGCTTGCGTTGTCGGGTACGGGCTGGTGGCTAGCGTCATCTTCTCGGTGCCAGTGAGGTGCTGCTGCACATAGGACACCGGAGAGGGCACCGCGAGCAGGAGGAGCCGGCGGATGCCGTCTGGCATTGCCTCGGCCTGGTCCCGCTCGGTCGCCATGATGCGGATCGACACCGAACTGCCCTCATCGACGAGCGCGGGATAGCCGCGGATCATATTGCCGCCCTGGCGGGTGTCGACGTAACGGGGAAGCTCGTCGAAGTCCCAGCGGGTGATCCCTGCGCGTTCAAGCGCGTTCGGGGTTGCCTCGGCGATCTGGGCGACGCTCTGACGGGTGCGCGCCTTAAGGCGGTCCTGCAGCTCGATGAGATCCTTGCCGCTCGCCACCGGGCGGCCCTTTTCGTCGACGACGCGGAAGGTAACCCGAAGGTGACGCGGCACGCGGGTCAGGTCGAAGTCGCTCGCCTCGATCGGCATGTACGAGAGCCGCTTGATCGCCATCGCGAGGTGCGCGGTGAGCGTGTCGGCGTTCGTGGCCTCAGGTTGGGGCGGCCCGGGCGGCAGCTCGGCCATGAGCCGCCGAGCCCAGTCAGCGGCGGGGACGATATTGCGCCGGATCGCTTTGGGCAGCGACTTGATGAGTGCCGTGACGAGCTCGTGGCGGAGCCCGGGGACCTGCCAGTCGAAACCGGCGGGCGAGAGCCGGGCCAGGAGGGCGAGCGGCACCTGAACGGTGACTCCGTCGTCCTCGGCGCCGGGCTCGAACCGATAACGCAGGCTCAGCTTCTGGTCGCCCTGTCGCCACACCGGCGGGAACTCAGCCTCGTCGACGTCGGGAGCGTCGTCGGGGAGCAAGTCTTCCTGCCGCATGGTGAGCAGGTCGGGAGTCTTCTGCTTCGCCGTTCGCCACCAGCCCTCGAACGTGCGGGTCGAGTGGACGTCCGCGGGGATGCGGGCGTTGTAAAAGTCGAAGACGGCTTCATCGTCGAAGAGGATGTCGCGCCGCCGGGTGCGTTCCTCGAGCTCGGCGAGTTCTTTCCGGAGCTTGCGGTTGGCGCGGTCGAATGCCTGGGGTGAGTCCCACTCGCCCTCGACGAGGGCGTGCCGGATGAAGAGTTCGCGGGAGAGCTCAGGGTCGATCTTCGCGTATTGCACCCGCCGCCGAGGGATGATGGCGAGTCCGTAGAGCATCACCTTCTCCCACGCCACGACGGCCCCCTGCTGCTTCTCCCAGTGCGGTTCTGAGTAGCTGCGCTTGACGAGGTCACCGGCGATCTGCTCTGCCCAGGCCGGGTCGATCGCCGCGTTGGTTCGAGCGAACAACCGGGAGGTCTCGACGAGT
>JAZQRG010000217.1:0-1788 GCA_045629445.1 Mycetocola sp.
GACCGCTTGGCCTCCGACTTGGTCGCATCGGTCCGCACAGTCAGATCCTGGCGCCGGTGATCTGCTCGTCCGCAAAGGTGAAGTACCACAGCGGGCGGTAGTTCTCCCACGGCTTCGGCCGCAGCCCGGAGTCGTGGAACAGGCGTTCGATCTGTTTGCGCATGGACAGGTAGTAGTCCATCTGCTGCCCGCCCGGGGTGACGTACATGTCCATGAACGGGCTGTGCGGCTGGAAGATCTGGAAGCGGGGGAAGGTAGTCGTGTGCGGGGCGTACTGCTCGAGGTACTTGACCGCGAGGTCCTCCGGGTCCAGCCCGACGATGTACGTGTAGTCGGCCAGGACCCCCGCACGGCCGCACTCACGCAGGATGTCGATCACGTCCGTCGGCGTCAGGCTCGCCTTGGACTCCTTGAGGACTTCCGGCCGCCGTCCGAAGCACTCGACCGTCGTGGTGAGGTGGAACGGTCCCGCGGCCGCGACCTGCTCGATGGCCTCCCGCGACCGCAGCACGCTGGAGAGGAAATGGATGTATCCGGTGCAGCCATGCCGGCCCATCGCCTCGCGCACCTCGGCGAGGTGCTTGAGCGCGAGTGACTCGTAGTGGAAGCAGCCGGTGCAGATCGTCACCTTTTCGATTCCGGACATGTCCGGCAGGCCGAAGTCCTGCACCAGCGCCGCGAGATAGCTGTCCAGGTCGTCGAGGGCGGCCAGCCGTGGATCGGAGGCAGACTCCATGGTGTTCGGACAGAACGCGCAGCCGATGCATTGGCTGCGGGCATTAGAGTTCAGCGTCAGCACCTTCGTGCCGTTGCGGAAGTAGCCGAGCACGGCATCGTCGTCCTCGAGCGCCTCGATCGAGGCAATGCGGCTTCCCCGGAAGTACAGCGCGTCCTCGGTGAGCTCAAACGGGGAGTCGATCCGTCCCAGCGACAGGATCAGGAAGACGTCCTCGTCGGATCGGGTCTCCAATCGCAGTTTGATGCGCATCCGCGGCTTCGGGATGCGGGATTTTACGCCGCATTTATTGAGGGCGATCAGGAGGATGTCCTCCTCGTTGACGTCCCACTTCCGCGACAGGGACCGGAGTTCTTCGAAACTCTCAAGTATTGCCGTCATCGAAATTACCTCCGAGCATGGCAGAGTTGAGCCTCGTCAGGGATGGGATCCTCAAGGAGGGTGGCGAGGCAAGGTAAAGAGAATGGACGGTCGAAGTCGGCCATCGTCAGATGATCATCTCGCCGTGAGAAGGTAGAATTTAATTTCCTCGGGATAGCTTCCCGAGCGGTCGAATTCGAGCAGACGTGTGCGCACTGCTTCCTCGAAATCGTCGTGCTCGTCGCCGACAACGTGGCGACCAGCGAACGACGTGGATCGAAGATAACCTAAAATTCCGTCAATCGACCAGTTGAAGGTGGTCGAATATTCGGTGGTGGTGACCTCGTAGCCGCAGTCCCGCAGAACGTTCTCGTGTCGCTTGGTTGGCTGTTTGAACACGCCGCCCGAGCCGGCGCGGCGCTCAGGGCCCAGTCGCTGCTCTATCACCGCCCGGACCTCGCGCTGCCACGCGGCGTCGCTGGTCCAGGTGCTGGGGCTTCCGGCAATTACGAGCGCGCCGCCCGGCCTCAGCCACTGGCGGGCACGGTTCGCGATCAGCTCGCGCTCCATCCAGTGGAACGCGGCACCTATAGTTACGACGGCAGTCGAGTGTGTACCGAGCTGCACAGACTCTGCGGTTTGGACGCGCCAGTCGATCGCCAGTCCCGCCGACGCTCGGCGTTGCCCCACCG
>JAZQRG010000218.1:0-2561 GCA_045629445.1 Mycetocola sp.
GTCGACAACAACGTGCCCGTCGGCGTCGGCAGCCGGCATGTCGAGAAAGCGGAAACCGTAGGTGTCTGTTCCGTTGGTTTCGTCACCGAAGACGGCGTGCAGGCCGCCGCGCTCGAACGTGACGGTGAGCGTTTCGATTCCGTCGGGGAAGGCAATCGCAACGACACCCGCTGGGCTGTCGTCGGAGACGTGGCCGTCGAACGCTGTGATCTCGACCCGTGAGTTGGGCGCCGCGGGACTGAAACTGCCCTCGAGCACGAACGCAGGGTCGGGGGCGAACGCGTCGATCCCGGCAAGTCGTTGACGGGTCACAGCCTCCGGATCGAGGACACGAAGCGCAAGCGCACCGTCGCGTTCAAAGAACCGCAACCGCTTATCGTGCCATTCGATGTCCTGGCCTGCCGTCAGCGTCACCGTGCTGTCGGCAACAACGCTCACCGGGCGCCCGCCCTGCAGAACCGTCAACCCGTCGAGGTCGTCGCCCTCGCCAATAATGCCGTCGAATCCCGCACGCCAGAGCCCCGGCGCGTCGTCGAAACGTTCGGCGACGGTGGTGAGCCAGTGGGTTGCTGCGAGCGACGCGATCCCGAACGGCGATGCTGTTGACCGCTCACGCGCTTCGTGCCAGGTCTCCCAGTCCGAACTCACACTGTCGGTTCCGGAAGAAAAGCTGTCTGCCAATCCCATATCCCGCGTGCCTCAGTTGACGTCGTTCGGGTGGGAGCCGACCCGGCCGTCGCGTTCGAGTGCGGAAATAGCCGCCATTTCGGCATCCGTCAGTTCGAAGTCGAAGAGGTCAAGGTTCTCGGCGATCCGCTCCCTGCTGTTCGACTTGGGGAAGACGATAAAGCCGTTCTGCAGGTGCCACCGGAGCACAACCTGTGCCGGAGTCTTGCCGTGGGCCCGGGCAGCGCCCGTCACGCTCGACTCGTCGAACAGCGGGTACTTGCCCTGTCCAAGCGGACCCCAGGCTTCGATCTGGATGCCGTTGTTGCGGGAGAACTCGACGACCTCACGCTGCTGGAGTGCCGGGTGGAGTTCGATCTGGTTGACGGCAGGAACCGCTCCGCCGTCGGCGAGAAGGTTCTTGAGGTGTTCGACCAGGAAGTTCGAGACTCCGATCGAGGTGGCTTTGCCGTCGGCCTGAATCTGCTGCAACGCCTTCCAGCTTTCGCGATAGAGGTCACGCTCGGGAGTCGGCCAGTGGATGAGGTACAGATCGACCGAATCGAGTCCGAGCTTCTCGAGGCTCAGATCGATCGCATCGAACGCCGACTGCGTGCCCTGGTCAGCGTTCCAGAGCTTGGTCGTGATGAACAGATCCTCACGCGGGATGCCGCTCTTCGCGATCGCACGGCCGACACCCTCCTCGTTTCCGTAGATGGCCGCCGTGTCGATGTGCCGGTATCCGAGCTCAAGGGCATCGGAGACGATGCGTTCGGTTTCAGCGGGGTCGACCTTGAAAACACCGAAGCCGAGCTGAGGAATGGTTGCGCCTGAGTTGAGGGGAAGTACCGGACCGGTCCACGTTGTCGTCATTGCTCCAGCTAACCATCACCCGCCGGGCGTCCCCAAGCCGCGGAACGCCGGCTTCGCCGTCAGCGGAATCGACAGCATCCGTCCTCACCGGAATTCCGGGGCCAGACCGAAGTACGATGGAGGGCTATGTCATTTACGATCTCATTCCCTCCCGAGCTGCCGGTCAGCCAGATGCGGGGCGAGATCGCCGACGCCATCCGCGAATCACAGGTCGTCATCGTCGCTGGTGCCACCGGCTCAGGTAAGACCACCCAGTTGCCGAAGATCCTTCTCGAGCTCGGCCGGGAGTCGATTGCTCACACCCAGCCCCGCCGACTCGCGGCGCGAACGATCGCCGAACGCATTTCCGAAGAACTCGGCGTCGAGCTCGGAGGCCTGGTTGGCTACCAGGTGCGGTTCACCGACCAGGCCGGGCCGGAGACCAAGGCCAAACTGATGACCGACGGCATCCTGCTCAACGCGATCCACCGCGACCGCATGCTGCGGTCATACGACACAATCATCATCGATGAGGCGCACGAGCGCAGCCTCAACATCGACTTCCTCCTCGGCTACCTCAAGCAGCTCCTGCCGAAGCGACCCGACCTCAAGGTGATCATCACTTCAGCGACGATCGACCCGCAGAGCTTTTCGCGGCACTTCGACGACGCCCCCATCATCGAGGTCTCCGGTCGTACCTTCCCCGTCGAGATCCGCTACCGCCCGCTCGTCGCTGACAAGACCGTCGATGACGACGACACTGACGACGGTGCCGTCGATCCGGTACAGCCCGACCTCGATCCGATCGACGGCATCACCGCGGCGCTCGACGAGCTCGCCGGCGAGTCAATGGGAGATGTTCTCGTCTTCCTCAGTGGGGAAACCGAGATTCGCGACACGGCCGATGCGCTGAACGCTCGCTACGCGCAGGGTGGCGCCGGCGTCACCGAGATCCTCCCGCTGTACGGTCGCCTCAGTTCGGCCGACCAGCACAAGGTGTTCCAGCCGAGCACGAAAGCCGGAGTTCGGCGCCGAATCGTGCT
>JAZQRG010000219.1:0-3449 GCA_045629445.1 Mycetocola sp.
GCAGCTTCCTCCTCGGCCCACTTCCGGCTGTTTTCGCGAAGCCGGTCGGGCGCACGCGCTGCCTCCGCTTCGGTGGGAAACGGTCCTGCCCGGTCAACGGACGGCGACTGATAACCATGCTCGACCTGACCGGTCTTGAGGTTGTACCAGTACTGCTTCGATGGATCTTCGGCCATGAGATGCCCCTCTCGCTGGATCGCTAAGCTTGATCCTATGCCCAAGGATCTGAACGGCCATCTGATTCCCGGCGTGCGATCCCCCGAGCGCCAGGTGCCGCAACGGATCCCGCGCCCCGAGTATGTTGGCAGGAAAGCGCCCGCAACGTACACCGGCTCGAACGTGTACTCCCCCGCTGACATCGAGCGCATCCGTGCGGCAGGTCGAATCGCGGCGGATGCCATCGCGCTCGTCGGTGAGAACGTCCGGCCCGGCGTCACGACAGACGAACTCGATGAGATCGGGCACCGCTATCTCATCGAGCACGGCGCGTACCCCTCAACGCTCGGGTACCGCGGATACCCGAAGTCGCTGTGCAGTTCGGTCAACGAGGTCGTCTGCCACGGCATCCCCGACAACACAGTTCTCGCTGACGGCGACATCGTCAACATCGACATCACCGCATACCTCGACGGGTTCCACGGAGACAGCAACAAAACGTTCATCGCCGGCGAAGCGGCCGAGGATGTTCGGCTCCTCGTCGAGCGCACCGAGGAATCGCTTCGGCGGGGCATCAAGGCCATCGCGCCAGGTCGACAGGTCAACGTCATCGGCCGGGCCATCGAGTCGTACGCGAAACGATTCGGCTACGGCGTCATCCGTGATTTCACCGGGCACGGTGTCGGCCGCGCGTTCCACTCGGGGCTCATCATCCCCCACTACGATTCCGCGCCGCAGTACGACACGGTGATGGAAGTCGGCATGGTCTTCACGATCGAGCCGATGCTCACCCTCGGCACCCACGAGTGGGATATGTGGGCCGACGACTGGACAGTGACAACGAAGGACAAGAGCATGACAGCGCAGTTCGAGCACACCCTCGTCGTCACCGAGACCGGCGCAGACATCCTCACTCTCCCGTCGGGAGGAGCAGCATGAGCGCCCCGATGACGGCCGTCGGCATCGACATCGGCGGCACCGGGATCAAGGGCGCCATCGTCGATCTCGCGACTGGCTCGCTCGTGACCGACCGGATCAAGATCCCAACGCCGAAGGGCGGGAAGCCGGACGCGATCCTTCAAACCACCGTCGAGCTTCTCGCGCAACTGCCTGGCCTCGACCCCGATGCACCCGTCGGGGTCTGTTTTCCCGCCGTCGTCAAACACGGAATCACCCTGTCTGCGGCCAACATCTCCAAAAAGTGGATCGGGCTGCACGCCGAAGAACTCTTCGAAGACGCACTCGGCCGCCCCATCACCTTCGTCAACGACGCGGATGCCGCCGGTTACGCTGAGGCATCGTTCGGCGCCGCGCAGGGAATCGACGGCGTCGCGATCATGACAACGCTCGGCACCGGAATCGGGACCGCCATCCTGCACAACGGTGTCCTCATTCCCAACGCCGAATTCGGCCACCTCGAGGTCGACGGGCACGACATCGAGACCCGGGCGTCAAATGCTGCACGGGAACGCGAGGGCCTGAGCTGGTCCGAGTGGGCTGAACGGCTGCAGTCGTTTTACCTTGCGCTCGAAAAGTACCTGTCGCCCGACCTGTTCGTGGTCGGCGGCGGAGTATCAAAACAGTACGCGGAGTTCCTGCCCTTGCTGTCGCTGACGACGCCGATCGTTCCTGCCGTTCACCGCAACAACGCCGGCATACTCGGTGCGGCGTCACTCGCGGTTCGGACGATTCCGCCGTTGAGCTGAGCTACCTCGGTGGGGTGAATGGGCCGGCTGATACGCCGGGTTCTGTTCAGGCGCTTGCACGCCCTGGACGACCATCTCTCTAGAGACTGCGTTACCGCAGCCTTCAAGCGGCCTACCCGAGGACGGGACGAGCAGCCCCATAGTCCTCTGTCTGACCTTGCTCCGGGCGAGGTTTACCGAGCCAGCCGGGTCACCCCGGCCGCTGGTGGTCTCTTACACCACCGTTTCACCCTTACCCGATGCTTGCGCACCTGGCGGTCTACTTTCTGTTGCACTGTCTCGCGGGTTACCCCGGGTGGGTGTTACCCACCGCCCTGCTCTATGGAGCCCGGACGTTCCTCGGCGCCATTACTGGCGACGCGGCCGTCTTGCCGACCCATTCACACTCCGAGCTTACCGGGCGGTGAGACCCCGCGGGTTTACCAGAGGCCGGACTCCTCGGTGCGGACCATGATGGCACCGCACTCAGGGCACTCGAGTACTTCATCGATCTCCGCCGAACGCACCTTGGCCAGTTCGTTGCCGGTGAGAGACATCGTGCACGCCCCACAGGTTCCGGCACGGAACAGTGCAGCACCGGTTCCGCTCTTCGACCGCAGCTTCTCGTACAGTGCCAGCAGGTCGGGCGCAACGGAGTCTTCGAGCAGGTGGCGCTGAGCGGTCAGCGACGCCTTTTCCTGGGCGAGCTCGTCGAGGGCAGCCCGACGCCGCGTTCCGATTTCCTGGAGCTTTGCTTCGAGGTCGCCGTCCAGGTCGCGGGTCGCTGAGAGCTGGGCCTCGGCTACCTCGACGCGTTCCATCACGACGAGTTCCATGTCCTCGAGGTTGGTCTTGCGTCGGTAGAGCGATTCGAGCTCTGACTCGAGCGCCGTGACGTCCTTCACGCTTGAGCTTGAGTTCATCCGCTCGGTGTCCCGAGCGATCCTGGCGTCGACAACACCGGCGTCCGACTCGAGTCTGCCGAGTTCGGTCTTCGCGTCTTCGAGTTCGCCGAGTTCGGCGGCAATGCGCGCGCTGAGCTCGGTGCGCTCCTTCGACACCGCGGTGAATTCGGCAATCTCAGGCAGGCTCTTCTCCCGATGAGCGATGCGGGCGAGCCCGGAATCGATGGTGTGCAGTTCGAGCAGTTTCTTCTGCTCGGCGAGGCTGGATTTCACGTCGGTTCCCTTGTGGTTCTGTTTTGGAGTTGTGGAGTGTTGTGCGGGACCGTCACTGTGTGATGACGAAGTCCCAGGGGTCTGTGCGGATATCGCTCACCTGAATGCTGAGATCGGGAAGCCGCTCGGCCAGCTGGGCTGCAGCGACATCAAGCCAGAGCCACTCGCTCGCCCAGTGCGAGACGTCGATGAGCGCCGGCCCCTTAGCGATGCGCGCCTGCTCGCGTGCTTCCGATGCGGGATGGTGGCGAAGATCGCTCGTGATGTACACGTCCGCGCTCGCCACGGCATCCGTACTCAGCAGGGAGTCACCCGCACCGCCACAGAGCGCGACGGTCTCTACCGTCGCGTCGTATTCGCCGGAAACTCGGATGCCCGTTGCCGTTGCCGGGAGAACCTTCGCCAGCGTGTGCGCGAGATGGCCGAGCGA
>JAZQRG010000220.1:0-2852 GCA_045629445.1 Mycetocola sp.
TCGTGTGGGGAGGACAAACATCCGCTGTTCGTTGGTCACAGAATGCGGTAGACACGCCGGCGGTTTCAGGTTCCTAACGCAACACCCTTCGTGGAGGGGCGTGTGCTTTGGTGCGGAAGATTCCGTGGGAGGTGCGGTCGGCGGTTTATGGGCTTCTGGTTCGTGGCGTCTCGGCAAAAGACATCGAAGTTGAGCTTGGGGTCAGCGGGTCGGCGGCAAAATTGTGGGCCAAGCTTGCTGGCATGAAATTCATTGCGCCGGGGTTGGGTGGAGGCGTGCGGGCGATGCCGATGGCTGCGGCACCTCCGGCCACTCCTGAACGCTCCTATCGCCGTCTGACGTTGGCACAGCGGTCGTTCATCCACGCGGCCAGGAGCTTGCCTGAGCCGCTGGGGGTGCGGGCGATCGCCCGTGAACTGAACGTGTCTCCTTCGACGGTGTCGCGGGAAATCAGTAACCACCGGGTGCAGCATTGGGGCCAGGACCACTACGACGCGGAGCTCGCTCACTACCAGGCTCTGACGCTAAGACCGCGCCAGCGGGAGGGGAAGCTGAATGAGCCGGAGCTGCGAGCTGCGGTCGTGTCACGCTTGAACGATAAGTACTCGCCTCAGCAGGTCGCTGGGGAGTTGAAGCTGACGTTCCCGGACCGGGTGGAGATGCACGTGTCGCACGAAACGATCTATCAAGCCCTCTACGTTCAGGGCAAAACCGCGCTGCGGCACGAACTGACCGTGGTCAAGGCGCTGCGCTCGGGACGCACCGGACGCGTTCCGCAGTCGAAGCTGCCCGCCCGCAGCAACCGGCCCTGGCTCGACGGCGCCCGGCTGACCGAGCGTCCCGTCGAGGTCGAGGACCGGGCGGTTCCCGGGCACTGGGAAGGAGACCTCGTAGTTGGGCCGGCAAACTCCGGCATCATCACACTCGTCGAGCGTCAGACCCGGTTCGCGCTACTGGGACGGCTACCCGGGATTCGAGACAGCAAGACCGTCATTGATGTCCTTGGCTCCATGATCGCTGACCTGCCTGCATCACTCAAACAGACCATCACCTGGGACCAAGGCACCGAGATGGCCAGCCACGCCAGCTTCACCGTCGCGACCGGCTGCCCCGTGTTCTTCTGCGATCCGCACTCGCCCTGGCAGCGCGGCAGCAACGAGAACACCAACGGGCTCGTCCGCGATTTTTACCCCAAGGGCACCAACTTCAACGAGGTCACTGACGCCGACCTCGCCGAAACCCAACGGCTGCTCAACATCCGGCCCAGGAGAATCCACGGCTACCGGAAACCCTCTGACATGCTGGACAAATTGATCAACGGTGTTGCGCTAACAACCTGAAACCGCCAACGCCATACCGCGGTTTTGCGGCATTCGAACGCGCTAATCGGTCGGGTAGCCTGTGCTCAGGCTGAGGTCGCGCCAGGCGTCGACCTCAGCGCGCTGCGCCTGGGCCTGAGCCTCGAACCCCTCGACGGCGTCAGCGCCGAGCAGGAGGAGCTCCGGAGAGTCGGGGGCTTCTACCGCGGTGATGATCGCCTCGGCGGCGAGCGCGGGGTTGCCCGGCTGGGTGCCGTGCACGGTGTCGTTTTCCTTCCGGCGCTTGCCCGCCGTCTCGGCGTAGTCGGCGATCGCGGTCGCCGACTGGGCCAGTGATCGCCCGGCGAAGTCGGTGCGGAACCCGCCGGGCTCAACGATGGTGACGGAAATGCCGAGCGGCGCCAGTTCCTTCCGAAGCGAGCCGGACAGCCCTTCAAGCGCTGCCTTCGATGCCGCGTAGTAACCGGAGCCGGGCGGCGTCCACCGAACCCCGATCGACGAAATGTTCACGATCGACCCGGAACGGCGCTCCCGCATCCCGGGCAGCACCGCCTTGATCAGGGCGACAGCCCCGAAGAAGTTCGTGTCGAAGAGCCGCTGGACGTCGGCGGCATCGGCCTCTTCGACCGCGGCCCGGTAGCCGTAACCCGCGTTGTTGACGAGAACGTCGACGGCTCCGAACCGCCTGGCCGTTTCGGCGACCGCAGACGCGACCTGCTCGGCGTCGGTCACGTCGAGCGGGAGAGCGAGAGCGGAGTCGGGGAATGGCGCGACGAGGTCCTGCAGGGTCGACACGTCGCGCGCGGTCACAACGGCGTTGTGGCCGTGAGCGAGCACGGCCTCGGCGAGCGCGCGACCGAGACCGGTGGAGCAGCCTGTAATGAGCCAGGTGGACATCTGGATTCCCTTCGCTGAGCGCCGGGTGGGAGTGCCTGGCGCGGTCCGACACTAGCGGCCGACGCCGGGGCGAAGAAAGGGCTTGCAGTGCGCACGCAAGAGCGCTGCCGCTAGATTTGTTCGATGCCAAACCCGACGTTCTCCATCCGACCCACCACCGACGACGACTGGCGCGAGGTCCGCGCGCTTCGCCTCGAGATGCTCGCCGACACTCCGATCGCGTTTGGCGAGACGCTCGAGCACGCGCTCACTGTCGGTCAGGCCGAGTGGCGGATGCGCGGAAAGCGCGGCACCGCAGATGGGGGAACGGTGATGGCCGCGATCACCGACGACGGACGCTGGATCGGAACGATGGGTGCGTACACTCCCGTCGGCACGACGGTACCCATGCTCGTCGGCGTCTACGTCTCTCCCGAATACCGTGGCGAATCGGCCGGGGTTACTTCGGCGCTGCTGGCCCGGGTTGAGGAGTGGGCTCGCACCCGCGCCGACCGGATGACCCTGCACGTACACGAAGACAACGTCCGCGCCCATGCCTATTACGAGAAGAAGGGCTACCGCGATAACGGAGTGACGATTCCGTACGTCCTCGATCCAAGCCGCCGTGAGATCGAGATGGTCAAGGAGTTCGCACCG
>JAZQRG010000221.1:0-3957 GCA_045629445.1 Mycetocola sp.
CCGACGAGAGCGCGGATGAACGCGTGGCGGAATCCCGTAGCACCACCGTCGTCGCGCACGATGCGCGCACCGATCGCCAGCTTGCCGAGCGAACGTCCGCGGCTCAGGGTCTCGACCGTTGTCGGAAGGACGACGGTCGAGAACGCGATGATCGCCGTAGAGAACGCGGCTGTCGCTGATGAGTCGATGACGCCCTCGATCGCGAGGATGAGCAGCAACCAGAGGAGTCCGGCCGCGACGAGGATCGAGACGAGAAAGTCGATGATCGCACCGGCGGCCCGGAGGATGAAGCTTGCGGACTGGACGCCGAGGGCGACGGCTTCGCCGGTGAGAAGCTCGGACGGGTCAGACACAGTCGACAATTGCGCGCCGGGGGAGTCTGCCATGAATAGTATCTAAGCAGATGGATCTCGACGCCTACAGTGCAGCGCACCGGAATGAATGGGACCGCCTCGACGCTCTCGCGTCGAAGCGGTCGTTGTCGGGCCCCGAAGCCGATGAGCTCATCGACCGCTACCAGGCCGGGGCAACCCAGCTCTCGGCGATCAAGACGACCGCTGGTTCGACCCGGCAGGGCGACCGGCTCAGCGTCACGCTGTCGAAGGCGCGGTTGCGGTTCACGTCGGCGAGCACGAATGTCCTCAGCCAATTGCCACGGTTCTTCGTGCTGCAACTGCCGGCGGCGCTCTACCGACTCCGCTGGCTCACCCTCGCCGTCGCACTCGCGACCTTTGTGGTCGCGACACTGTGGGCGGTGTGGGTGCTCAACGACCCCCAGGTGCTGGCGAACCTCGGCGACACCGAAGAACTGCGCCGGGTCGCCGAAGAAGACTTCATCAACTATTACTCCGACAACCCGGCGGCGTCGTTCGCCGGGCAGGTCTGGACCAACAACGCGTGGATCGCGGCGCAGTGCATCGCATTCGGTATCACCGGGGTCTGGGTGCCGTATGTCGTCCTGCAGAATGCCCAGAACCTCGGACTCAACGCCGCTGTGCTCTTCAGCTTCGGCCACGGCGACACGTTCTTCCTCTACATCGCCCCGCACGGCATGCTCGAGCTCACCGCCATTTTCGTCGCGGCGGCCGGCGGGCTTCGGATCTTCTGGGCCTGGGTCGCGCCCGGACGGCGCACCCGCGGGCAGGCTCTCGCCGAGGACGCGAGGGCGCTGTTCACCGTGGCGATTGGCCTCGTCTTCGTCCTGCTCATCGCTGGCATCCTCGAGGGCTTCGTCACCCCCCAGCCGTGGCCGTGGCCGGTCAAGATCGGGCTCGGTGCCGTGGCCCTCGGTGCCTTCCTCTTCTATATGCTCGTCGTTGGTCGGCGGGCGTACCGGGCGGGGGAGACCGGCGACCTCGCCGCCTTCGAGGCCGGGGCTCGGCGCATCTACGCGAACTGAGCACTCGCGGCCCTCACGGCGGGAGCGGCATCCGCTCGATTCAGTGAGCGTGAGGCAATTCAGTGTGCCTGAGGTGATGCCAGTTTTGAACCACTCAAAATAAGCGGTAGAGTGTCACCATGACCACCACGGAGACCAGCCGAGAGCGCGAACAGCTGCGCTCCGCCGGGCTCCGTGCGACCGAGCAGCGCGTCGCCGTACTCAAGGCTCTCGATCTGAAGCCTCACGCCGATGCAAACGCCGTCTTTGACACGGTTCTGCGCGACCTCCCCGATACCTCCCTCCAGGCTGTCTACGGAGTGCTCGGTGCGTTGACGGATGCCGGTCTCGTACGCCGCATTGAACCGGCCGGTTCCCCGGCGCGGTACGAACTGCGGGTCGGAGACAACCACCACCACATCGTCTGCTCGAAGTGCGGGGCGATCGGGGACGTTGACTGTGCTGTCGGTCACGCTCCGTGCCTGACGCCAGCCGAGACATCCGGTTTCACCCTCACAACAGCCGAAGTGACGTACTGGGGCCTCTGCCCTGACTGCGCAGCTGCGCCCCTCAGCTGAGCCTCAATCTTTTCGCGGCACGCTGCATCTGCGGCGTGCCTTGCCCTGCCCCGATAAGCACCACCCAAGGAGATACATGTCCGATACCTCGTACACCACCACCAACACCGGTACGCCGGTCGCGGCCGATTCGCAGTCGCAGACCATCGGTGCAGATGGCGCGATTCCGCTGGTCGACAGCTACCTGATCGAGAAACTCGCCCACTTCAACCGTGAGCGTGTGCCGGAGCGTGTCGTCCACGCCAAGGGTGGTGGAGCGTTCGGTGTCTTCGAGACCACGGAGGACGTGTCGCGGTTCACCCGTGCAGCACTGTTCCAGCAGGGCACGACCACCGAGATGCTCGCTCGATTCTCGACCGTCGCCGGCGAGCAGGGCTCTCCTGACACCTGGCGCGACCCGCGCGGTTTCGCACTCAAGTTCTACACGTCAGAGGGCAACTACGACCTCGTCGGAAACAACACCCCGGTGTTCTTCCTCCGCGACGGCATCAAGTTCCCCGACTTTATCCACTCGCAGAAGCGCCTTCCGGGCTCGAACCTGCGCAACAACGACATGCAGTGGGACTTCTGGAGCCAGTCTCCCGAGAGCGCACACCAGGTCACCTGGCTCATGGGCGACCGCGGACTCCCGGCGTCATGGCGCCACATGGACGGCTTCGGTTCACACACCTACCAGTGGATCAACGCCGAGGGTGAGCGCTTCTGGGTCAAGTACCACTTCAAGACCAACCAGGGCATCAAGGTCCTGACCGGTGAGCAGGCGACCGAGATCTCCGGATCCGATGCTGACTACCACCAGCACGACCTCTACACCAACATCGCCGATGGCAACCACCCGAGCTGGACGATGTCGGTCCAGGTCATGCCGTACGAAGACGCGAAGAGCTACCGGTTCAACCCGTTCGACGTCACCAAGGTCTGGCCGCACGCGGATTACCCGCTGATCAAGGTCGGCACGATGACGCTCAACCGGAACGCCGAGAACTACTTCGCCCAGATCGAGCAGGCGACGTTCTCGCCGGCGAACTTCGTTCCAGGAATCGCTGCAAGCCCCGACCGGATGCTGCAGGCCCGCATCTTCTCGTACGCAGACGCCCAGCGTTACCGCGTCGGTGTCAACCACGCCCAGCTTCCGGTGAACGCGGCGAAGACCCAGGTGAACACGTACTCAAAGGACGGCGCCGGTCGCATCGACTTCCCGCCGGCCAACCGCCCGGTGTACGCCCCGAACTCGTTCGGCGGACCGCACGCTGACCCCGCGCGCGCCGCAGAGTCAGCCGGATGGCAGAACGACGGCGAGCTCGTGCGCACGTCAGCGACCCTGCACTCCGACGACGATGACTTCGGTCAGGCCGGCACCCTCTACCGCGACGTCATGGACGACGCGGCGAAGGCTCGCCTGCTTTCGCAGATCACCGGACACGTCGGTGCCGTGCAGAACCCTGCGATCCGTGCGCGTGCGATCGCGTACTGGTCCAACGTCGACATCGAGCTCGGCTCGAAGCTCGGCGCAGCTCTCGCCGCGACCAACGCAGCGTAACTAACTGAGTAAAGGGCCCGTCCGTCGCACTCGCGATGGACGGGCCCTTTGTCGTTGGGCGGGCTCGCCGCCTCGGGTTCACTCGCTGCGGACGACATCACTCGTCAGAGCGGGTGATCTGGTCCGTAGGAGGTGATGTCGGCGTCGGGTCCGGCGAACGGATGCCGCGTTGCCGCGTGCCGGACGGCATCCGTTCGCGAGAGCATCCGTTGCGGTCGAGAGCAGCAGGCGCAACTGATGCCCCAGTCCGGAAGTGATGCGTTCGCAGACGAGTTCACCCGGTGCGGTCGAGTTCACCCGCTATGTCGGGTGAACTCGTCCGGGGCGGGTGATGTCGGCACGGAGCAGCGCCGGCTACAACCGGCCGGCGGCCTTGAGGGCGATATAGCGGTCGGCGAGGGCTGGGGGCAGGTCCTCCGGCGAACCGGTCACGACCTCAGCACCGCGCTGGCGCCCCGCCG
>JAZQRG010000222.1:0-1994 GCA_045629445.1 Mycetocola sp.
CGCCGCGAGCTGCCCTACGAGATCATCGCGCAGATGGGCGAGATGGGTCTCTTCGGCCTGCCGTTCCCGACCGAGTATGGCGGGCAGGGCAAGGATTACCTCTCGCTGTGCCTCGCCGTCGAACAGCTGGCCCGGGTCGACCAGTCCATCGCGGTCACCCTCGAGGCTGGGGTTGGGCTCGGTACGATGCCACTCCACCGGTTCGGCACCGACGCCCAGAAGGACGAATTCCTGCCAATGCTCGCTCGGGGGGAGGCGCTCGCCGCCTTCGGGCTGACCGAAGCGGCAGCGGGATCAGATGCCGGCGCGACCCTGACCAACGCGCACGTCGACAACGGCGAGTGGGTGATCAACGGGACGAAGCAGTTCATCACCAACTCCGGCACTCCGATCACGCGCCTCGTGACCATCACGGCGGTGACCGGCGAGAGTGGACGCGCCGACGGCAGCATCAAGAAAGAGTTGTCGAGCATTCTCGTACCGACCCCGATCGACGGTTTCACGGTCGAGCCCGCCTACGACAAGGTCGGCTGGCACACCTCAGACACCCACCCGCTCACTCTCGACAACGTGCGGGTGCCCGAGGCGAACCTGCTCGGTGAGCGCGGGCGCGGCTACGCCAACTTCCTCAGCATCCTCGATGAGGGCCGTGTCGCCTTCGCGGCACTGTGCGCCGGCGCTGCCCAGGGCTGCGTGGATGAAGCCGTCGCGTACGCCAAGAGCCGCAACGTGTTCGGCCGGAGCATCGGATCGAACCAGTACATCGCGTTCAAGATCGCCCGTATGGAAGCTCGCGCAATGAGCGCACGGATGGCGTACTACGCGGCGGCATCGAAGCTCATGGCTGGAAAGCCGTTCAAGAAGGAGGCGTCGATCGCCAAGCTCGTCGGTAGCGAGGCGGCCATGGACAACGCGAGGGATGCCACCCAGATCTGGGGCGGGTACGGTTTCCTCAACGAGAACCCGGTCGCCCGCCACTACCGGGACTCGAAAATCCTCGAGGTCGGTGAGGGCACCAGCGAGGTGCAGCTCATGATCATCGCCCGCGAGCTGGGCTTCCAGGCGTAGGAGGATCGCATGGACGAGACGACGGACGAGAGAACCCCCATCGAGCAGCGCGGACTGTACTTCGAGGAGTTCGACACCTCGGCGCGCTACCTGCACCGGCCCGGCCGCACGGTCACCGAAGCGGACAACGTTCTCTTCACGACGATGACGATGAACGGCCAGGCGCTCCACCTCGACGCGGCCTTCTCCGAGACGCAGGAATTCGGGCAGCGACTCGTCAACTCGATGTTCACGCTTGCCACGATGGTTGGCAGTTCGGTCGGCCAGCTGACCCAGGGCACACTCGTGGCGAACCTCGGCTTCGAGTCGGTCGTTTTCCCGCGCCCGCTCTTCCACGGCGACACGCTGTACTCCGAAACGGCGGTGACCCACAAACGCCTGTCGAAGTCGCGGCCAGGCCAGGGTATCGTCACGCTCGAACACACCGGGCGCAACCAGAATGACGTGATCGTGGCGAACGCGGTCCGCACCGTCCTCGTGAAGTGCAGGGGCACCGAAGGATGACCGGGTTCGACCTCGGGCCGGCTCTGCTCTTCTGCCCCGCAGATCGTCCCGACCGGTTTGAGAAGGCGAGCGAGCGGGCGGATGCCGTCATCCTCGATCTCGAGGACGCCGTTTTACCGCAGGACAAGAGCGCGGCACGCGACGCGGTCGCACGGCATCCGCTCGACCCCGACCGCACGATCGTCCGGGTCAACCCGGCCTCGACCGGAGAGCTGGCCGCTGACCTCGAGGCGCTCGCCGCCACCGACTACCGCTGGGTGATGTTGCCCAAGGCGGAAAGCATCGACGACGTCGCCGCGCTCGGGGGCGGATTTCGGGTCATCGCGTTGTGCGAGACCGCCCGGGGAGTGATCGCCGCACCGGAACTCGCGCGGCTCGACACCGTCGACGCACTGATGTGGGGCGCCGAGGATCTCGTGGCG
>JAZQRG010000223.1:0-2226 GCA_045629445.1 Mycetocola sp.
AGTTCGTGCTGCAACGCGACGGGATCGAGCACCTCGACCGCCCCACCCCAGCCGGCCAGGTTGCGAGCGATGTCACGCGGGGTGGGTGCAGCGATTCGGACCCGGCTGCGCCCGTCGTCGCGCTCGGCGTCGACGTGGCAGTGGCGACCGAAGTGGTCACGCAGGATCGGGACGTAGCGGGTCTCGATGAGGACGGTCGCCCAAGTCCCGGAACGCTTCTGCTCGACCTCGCCTACCACCTCGTTCCACGCCCGGTCGAGAGCGAAGTCGTCGGGACGTTCCGCAATTTCATCGGTCGCTTCAACCTCGGCGATGCGATCGACGCGAAAGGTGCGCTGCCCACGCTCGGTGCCCGCGATCAGGTACCAGATGTCGTCCTTGTCGACGAGGCCCCACGGGGCGACCGTGCGCACCGACCGGTCCCCCAGCGCGTTGGTGTAGGTGAGCCGCACCTTCCGACGTCGCACCACGGCGTTCTGCAAGAAATCGACAGCGTCCGGCCGCGGCCGGCCGAGTCCGCTCCACCCCGTGCGGTCACTCATGACGGCGCCGGCAGCCGCTTCCGCGTCGGCACGAAAGGTCTGAGGAAGGGCGCGGACGAGCTTGCGCAGAGCGGTCCTGGCCTCCCCCGAGATCGCGGCGGACGGGCCGACCAGAAGAAATAGCGCCTGCGTCTCGGTGGCCGACAATCCACTCAGGTCCGTGCGGGCACCGCCGACCAGCGACCAGCCACCACCACGCCCGGGCTGCGGGTAGACAGGAATCCCCGCCATCGACAGCGCTTCGAGGTCGCGCCGGGCCGTTGCCACCGACACCTCGAGTTCGTTCGCGAGCTGCCCGGCGGTCACCCGACCCCTCTGCTGGAGAAACAACAGGGCCGCGACAAGCCGGTCTGCGCGCATGGCTCCACTATCCCCGGAAAAGTGCTCAGTTGATGAGCACTTCACGAGGAAGAGTGGGTCTCACCGGAAAAGAACGAGAAAGGAACAACCGCCATGCTGCGAGGACTGACCACCACCAACTTCGTCGTCGACGACCTCGACTCTGCCGTGAGCTGGTACACCGAACTGCTCGGCATCGAGCCCTACTTCGTCCGTGAAGCAGAGGGGACGACGGCGTACGCAGAATTCCGCATCGGTGACTTCCAGCACGAATTCGGATTCATCGACCGCCGGTTCACCGCTCCAGGCCGAAGCAGCGCGGAACTGGGCTCGGCGCTGACCTACTGGGCCGTCGACGACGTCCAGGCGGCATACGAACGCTTGCTGTCGATGGGGGCCACGCCGCACGAGGACGTGACCGAGCGCGGACCGGGGTTCGTGACTGCGTCGGTCGTCGATCCGTTCGGCAACGCGCTCGGCGTGATGTACAACCAGCATTATCTCGATGTCGTCGAGTCGACGAAGGGTTTCTGACATGGATGTCCTGGCGACTACTGCCGAGGAATGGCGCGAATGGCTGGGCACCCACGGCCGGTCCGAGACCGAGGTCTGGTTGATCATCGCGCACAAAGACAGTGGAAGGCCGAGCCTGCGATACCACGAGGCGGTCGAGCACGCACTCTGCTACGGCTGGATCGACGGCCTCCACCGCAAGCACGACGCTCACAGTTCGCGGCTGCGGTTCAGCCCCCGGCGGCCGAGGAGCACGTGGAGTGCGCTGAACCGGGAACGCGCCGAGCGGATGGTCGCGCAGGGCCTGATGACCGAGGCAGGGCAGGCAGCGATCGACCTCGCCAAAGTGCGGGGCACCTGGCAGGCAACGCCCGCCGATCCGCGCGAACGGGCGTAGGTCCGTGGCCGTCGCCGCTGAGCTGAATTATCGGAAGTGCACGGCCCCGAACCGTTTTCGGTTCGGGGCCTTACGCCGGGCTGGTCGACGTCCGCGACAACCGGTTCAGGGCCGGCGTCCCTTGCGGAAGTAGCGGATCGGTCCGAAGAAGTTCACCGCGATCACCAGCGCCCACTTGAGTTTGCTGCCGTTGACCTTCTCCGCCGGACGTGTCGCGAGATCCGCCCAGGCCGTCGCCGCCAATGACAACTGCACCGACGCGAGTGTCAGAACCAGTGCCTGCTTCCAAGGAGCCATCTCGGCAAACCTGGTCTTCTTCGACGTCCGTGTCGTCACGGTCCGGCTCATCGTTCCTCCTGGTGTGGCATAGCGATCACGGGCGCGACAACCACGCCCGATATCATTATTGGTACAGCACCACACGGAAAAGGCAGA
>JAZQRG010000224.1:0-3563 GCA_045629445.1 Mycetocola sp.
TTCGGGACCAATCGAACCCGGGAATGGCCCTTCGGGACGAACGGCACCCGGGAACGACCCTTCGGGACCAACCGAATGCCACCACGCCCTCGCGGGACCACTCCCGTGCGAGCACAAAGGTGAGGTGACGCACTATGTCGCCCGCACCGAGGTCGAGCGACACAGTGTGGCAACTCAGGTGCGGTGCGCCCGCTCCGCAGCAATCGAGTCGGCCTAAAGTGTCGCTGCGCGGATGGAGTCGGCCCACTCCCCAGCGCGCGAGCGCGAAGGTGAAATGACGCACTATGTCGCCCCGCACCGAGGTCGAGCGGCACAGTGTGGCAACTCAGGTGCGACGACCGCGCCGTTCGTGACCGGTTAGAGGCCGCCGCCCGTACCTGCACTCCGCGACGCACCAAGCACGTCGACCGCGAGGTAGAGAGCATCCCACTCGGTGTCAGACTCCCGAGCCAGGAGGTCCGCAGCCTCGAGGCGCTGCCCCGGCCCATCCGCCAGCACGAGAATCGACGGCCCAGCACCGGAAACAACCGCCGCAAAGCCGTGCGCGCGAAGCAAAAGCACGAGTCGGTGCGTCTCCGGCATCGCCGACGCGCGGTAGCTCTGGTGGAGCTTGTCTTCGGTCCCGGCGAACAAGAGCTCGGGGCTCTGCGTCAGCGCGGCAATCAGCAGGGCCGACCGCGAAACATTGAAGACGGCATCCGAGTGTGGAACGTTCTCGGGCTGCAGGCTCCGTGCAACCTTCGTCGACAGCGTGTGCTGCGGCACGAAAACGAGCGGAGCGACGCCGCGGTGCACCATGAGCTTCTTGTGCTGCGGACCGGTCGGCTCGACCCACGCAATGGTGAGGCCGCCGAACAGCGCTGGCGCAACGTTGTCGGGGTGACCCTCGAGCTCGGTCGCGATCCGGAGCAGCGTCGAGTCATCGACATCGACGATGCCGTCGAGCAGCCCCTGTGCCGCGACGATTCCCGCGACGACAGCGGCACCCGATGATCCGAGGCCGCGCCCGTGCGGAATAACGTTGCGCGCAACAATGTCGACGCCGGGCACATCCTGACCGAGCGCACGAAACGCGTATGCCATCGAGGTCACAACGAGATTGGACTCGTCTGTCGGCACTTCGCCTTCGCCAACCCCGATGACCTCGACCGTCGCACCCGGTTCGTCACGAACCGTCACGGTGACCTCGTCGTACAGGCTCAGCGCAAGGCCGAGTGTGTCAAAACCGGGGCCGAGGTTCGCACTCGTCGCTGGGACCCGGACGGTGACGCTTCGGCCACGAAGGCTCACGCCGAAGCCTTGGCCAGTCCGAGAACGCTCGCGACCTCGGTGACGTCAACGGGAACGACCGTCGGCGTGATGTCTCCACCATCGGCATTGCGAAGCGCCCACTGCGGGTCCTTGAGACCATGCCCGGTGACCGTGAGCACGACGGTGGCGTCGGCGGGAACCTGTCCCGCCTCGGCACGCTCGAGCAATCCGGCGACACTGATAGCGGATGCCGGTTCAACGAAGATCCCGACTTCCTGCGAGAGAATGCGCTGCGCCTCGAGAATCTTCGCGTCCTCGATAGCCCCGAAGTAGCCATCCGTCGCCTCACGAGCGGCGAGAGCGAGCTCCCACGACGCCGGGTTGCCGATGCGGATCGCGCTGGCAACGGTCTCGGGGTGCTTGACGACCTTGCCGGTCACGAGCGGTGCGCTGCCGGCGGCCTGGAAGCCGAACATACGCGGAAGCTTGGTGGAGATTCCTCGCTCGAGCTCTTCGGTGTATCCACGGGTGTACGCGGTGTAGTTGCCCGCGTTTCCGACCGGGATGAAGTGGAAGTCCGGTGCATCTTCGAGCACCTCGACGATCTCGAACGCCGCGGTCTTCTGACCCTCGATGCGGTCGTTGTTGACCGAGTTGACGAGGTGAACCGGGTAGTTCGCCGCGAGCTCACGGGCCATGTCGAGGCAGTCGTCGAAGTTGCCCTGCACCTGGATCAGCTGCGCGTTGTGCGCGATCGCCTGCGCGAGCTTGCCCATCGCGATCTTGCCCTCGGGAACCAGCACCGCCGCGGTGATGCCCGCGTGCGTTGCGTATGCCGCTGCGGATGCCGACGTGTTGCCCGTCGACGCACAGATGACGGCCTTGGCTCCGGCCTCGACGGCCTTGGAGACGGCCATGGTCATGCCGCGGTCCTTGAACGAGCCCGTCGGGTTCATGCCCTCGTACTTGACCCAGACCTTGGCGCCGGTGCGCGCGGACAGCGCCGACGCGAAGATCAGCGGAGTCCCGCCCTCACCGAGGCTGACGATGGGGGTCTTGTCCGTTACATCCAGACGGTCTGCGTATTCGTGCAGAACTCCGCGCCACTGCTTAGCCATTCCTAGGCTCCTTCAACTCGTAGAACACTGACAACTGACTCAACCACACCCGACGCCCGCAGCGCCTCGACGGTGGATTGAAGGGCTTTCTCCCTGGTGGCGTGCGTGCCGATGACGAGGAACGCCGTCGGCTGGTCTTCGGTCGCGTCGATGGTCTGCTCGACCGTCTCGACCGACACCCCGCCGTCGGCGAGCACCGTCGCGACCTCGGCGAGCACGCCCTGGCGGTCATCCACCCGAAGGGTGATCTGGTACTTGGTCACGACCTCGCCGATGGGCAGAAGCGGCAGGTCGGCATGTGTCGACTCGCCGAGCCCAGGGCCACCCGCGACGTGGCGGCGTGCAGCGGAGACGAGGTCGCCGAGAACAGCGGATGCCGTCTGCACTCCCCCGGCGCCAGCGCCGTAGAACATGAGCGGGCCGGCCGCCTCTGCTTCGACGAAGACAGCATTGTTTCCACCGTGCACTGCGGCGAGCGGATGCTCCCGGTCGACGAGAGCGGGATACACGCGTGCGGAGACGCCCGCTGTTCCGTCTTCGGCGATGATCCGTTCGGTGATGGCGAGCAGCTTGATCACGTATCCAGCCTTGCGGGCGGCGTCGATCTGCTCAGCCGTGATGTCCTCGATGCCCTCGCGGTACACACCGTCGGGGTCGACGCTGCTGTGGAAGGCGAGGCTCGCCAGGATCGTCGCTTTCTGGGCGGCGTCGTAGCCGCCGACGTCGAGCGTCGGATCTGCCTCGAGGAAGCCGAGTTCGAACGCCGTCTTCTGAGCGTCCTCCATGCTGTCGCCGAAGCGGTCCATCCGGTCGAGGATGAAGTTGGTCGAACCGTTGACGATCGCGAGGATCCGGTTGATGTTGTCGCCGGCGAGGCTGTCACGCAGCGGCCGGATGATCGGGATCGCAGCGGCGACAGCGGCTTCGTAGTAGATCTCGGCACCGACCTGCTCCGCCTGGGCGAACAGCTCTGGGCCGTGAGCAGCGAGCAGCGCCTTGTTCCCCGTGATGACGTCGGCACCCGAGTTGAGCGCGGACAGGATGTAGCTCCGCGCCGGCTCGATGCCGCCCATAAGTTCGATAACGATGTCTGCACCGACGATGAGCGACTCGGCATCGGTGGTCAGAAGCTCGCGCGGCAGCTCGACGTCGCGTTCGGCGTCGATGTTGCGAACGGCGATACCGGCCAGTTCG
>JAZQRG010000225.1:0-1784 GCA_045629445.1 Mycetocola sp.
CCGTTGAAGTTCGTGTATCCGGAGTAGACGCGCTCGACCTGCTCGCCCAGCACGTGCTCGCGTACGAGGGATCGGGCGCCGTCCGCACCGATGAGCACATCCCCCGTGGCGGTCTCCCCGTTCTCGAAGGTCACGGTGACCTCGTCGGCGGTCTGTGAGACGCTCACCATCCGCATCCCGAGTCGGATGTCTTCCATGCCGAAGCGCTCCATGAGCAGCCCCTGCAGGTCGGCTCGGGCGACGGGGTAGGGGCGCTGGCCCGTCTGCGTCGTCACCGGCCCCAGACTGAAGCGACACATCGTGTCGCCGCTGTGACCGTCGTAGTAGGCCATCTCGTCCATGATGCCGCCGAGCTCGACCATGTCATCGTGTAAGCCCAGCCAGTTGAGTACCTTCACGCCGTTCGGCCAGAGCGAGAGAGCGGCGCCGACCGGCTTGTTCTCTCTGATCTGGTCGTAGATGACGACCTCATGCCCCAGTCGCTTGAGCGCGATGCCCGCACTGGTCCCGCCGATACCTGCTCCGATGATGATGAAACGCACGTCCTCACGCTAGCTGTCGCCTGTTCCGGGATTGTTACAGGCATCAACATTCAGCGGACGTGAAAACCGCGGGCGGCCCGGAGAACCGGACCGCCCGCGGTCATATGAACAGGAGTGGATCAGCTCCGGGGAGTGTCACCCTCGTGGGGTTCGTTGAGCTCGTTCAGGCGCTTGGGCGAGTCGAACTCGGCACTGGCCTTCTCGCCCACGGCGTTGGTCGGCATGCCGTCCTCCGCCGCACGCTGCGCGGCACCTTCGATCTCCGCGGTCTCTTCCTCGTCCATGTGCACCAGCTCGTGATGCTGGTGGGCGTCCGCTTCCGCGAGTTCTGCCTGCGTGAGCGGGGTGAGACGGTCCTCGAAGAACCACCGCGACAGCGACGAGCGCAGATTCTCGTGCCACGGGATGTTGCCCTTGGCGTTGGGACGGACCACCAGCGGCGCCATGGTCTCGTTGTTGACGAGCTTCCAGCGGTCGTACTCGTCGACAGGCTGGTGCACCTCGATGTACTCGCCGCCGGGGAGGCGGACGATGCGACCGGACTCGAAGCCGTGCAGGACGATCTCTCGGTCCTTCTTCTGCAGTGCGATGCAGAGGCGCTTCGTGACGAAGTACGCGATCACGGGACCGAGGATGAGGCTGAACTGCAGGAAGTGGATGACCCCTTCCATCGACAGCATGAAGTGCGTGGCGATGATGTCCGAGGACGCCGCCGCCCACAGCACCGCGTAGAAGGTGACACCGGCTGCGCCGATGGCGGTGCGGGTCGCCGCGTTGCGCGGACGCTGGGCGATGTGGTGCTCGCGCTTGTCGCCGGTGATCCACGCCTCGATGAAGGGGTAGATCGCGACGAGCACGATGAACAGACCCAGCACCGCGAGCGGCAGGATGATGTTCCACGACCAGGTGTGACCCCAGAACACGGTCTCCAGGTGCGGCGGGACCAGACGCAGGGCGCCGACGGCGAAGCCGATGTACCAGTCCGGCTGGGTGCCTGCGGACACCGGTGACGGGTCGTATGGGCCGTAGTTCCAGATCGGGTTGATCGTGAACAGGGAGGCGATCAGCACGATCACGCCGAAGGTGACGAAGAAGAAGCCACCCATCTTGGTCATGTACACCGGCATCATCGGGTAGCCGACGACGTTGCTGTTCGTGCGGGCGGGGCCGGCGAACTGCGTGTGCTTGTTGATGATCATGAGCACCAGGTGCAGCGCCAGCAGCGCGATCAGGATCGCGGGC
>JAZQRG010000226.1:0-2988 GCA_045629445.1 Mycetocola sp.
GTGGGAGTGGGAGTGGGAGTCGGGGTCGGAGTCGGAGTCGGTGTCGGGGTCGGGGTCGGCACCGTGCCCGACGGCACCGTCGATGCGAAGTAACCGAAGTACTTCGAGCCAACCTGACTGAGCGGGTCACCCGCGTAGACCCGACCGCGATCCACCGCAGCGGCCTGCCCCTGCCCGATTACCGTCTGCAGGATCTGGGGCACCGGTTTCCCGACGCACCCGCCGCCCGGACGCAGGCAGTTGAGCACGACACCGGTCGCGGCGGCACTCGACATGCTCGTGCCCGACTGGATGACGCCGTAGCCGTTACCCTTCTTGGTCGTGTACGGGCAGGTGCCGTTCGCGGCGATGGTGTGCGCCCGGTCGGCAGCGGAGACCGCGTAGTTGCTCTTCGAGGCGGGCTTGTCGTCTGGCGCGGTGATGCCAGGGCAGTTCGGCGATGCCAGGCCGCCTGGCTTGCCGTCGTAATTCACGACGTTCGTTGCCGTCAGCACCTCGTCGTAGGCGGCGGGCACCGTCGACGCAAAGTTCGCCGCACTGTTGCCTGCCCCGGCGACCACGACGATGCCAGCAGCGGTCAGTTCACAGATCTTCTGGTGCGCAACGTCGCCGTTGCTGCGGCCACAGTTGCCATCGTCGACACCGGGATAGCCGAGGCTGAGGTTCGCCACCCCGATGTTGTACCTGGCAGCGTTCGCCATGAGCCAGTTCACCGCGCAGGCGAACATCTCTGGCGTTCCGCGGTTCTTCGCGTCGAGAATCCGGATCGAATAGAGCGGCACGCCTGGCGCGACGCCGACGATGCCCTTGTCGTCGTCGATCGCGCCGATGAAGCCGGCAACACCGGTTCCATGCCCGTTGGCATCCGCCCCCGTCCCCGAACCGGTGCAGTTGACCTGCGCGGCGACATTGAGGTCGGTGTGCACGCTCACACCGCTGTCGATGACAGCGACAGCCGGGCCATCCCAGGCCCGATTCGCCGATCCCGCCGAGACGGGCGGAAGATCCGCCTCGTGCGACGTGATGACGGACGGGGTCATCTCAGCACCCCACGCGGGACTGGAGACACCGAGCGGGATTGCGAGCGCGAGAATCCCGACGAGAACGGATGCCGTTCGTCGGGGTTGCCGAGAGCGGGAACGGTCGGTCTGCTGTACTGAATCGGTCATGAGAACCAGTCCTTCGTCACATGAGGATGGCACCACTGGGGCGTTCGATGTTCAGCTGTGGTGCGGGCCCTGCACGGCGCGGTATGCGTCGATGGTCTGCGATGCGATGGCGCGCCAGGCGAGTGGAGAGAGGTCTGGCGCTTCACCCCGATCGACGTCGCGCAGCCAGGCGCTGACATCATCGAGCACCTCGGCCGTCAGGTCGCCGTCGTAGGTGTAGACCCACTCGGCGCCCACCTGCCGCTGCAGCTCGGTCATTGCACCAATCGCCGGCACGACGACGGGTCGGTCGGCGCTCAGCGCGAGGATCGCGGATCCGGAGTTCTGGATCCGCGCATACGGGAGTACCACGACGTCCGCAGCGCGGAGCCACGTGGCGAGACGGTCATCGGGGAGGAAACCAAGTTCGAGGACAACCGAATCCGTTGTCGACGCTGATGCCTCGATTGCGTTGCGAAGCGCAGCATCCGCCGGCTTGCCGACAATCGCAAGGAGCTCGCCGGTGCCGTCATCGGAGAGCGCGCCTGCCGGCACACGGGCCGCGCGCCGGGCGAACACGTCGACGAGGTGAGGCACGTTCTTGTATTCGCGGATCTGGCCGATGCTGAGGAACAACGTCGCGCCTGAGGAGCGGGACGGTAACGTCCGCAGCCTCGAGCGGGCGTCGACGGTCGTTGCGCTGAGGTCGTAGGCGTCCCGGTAGTGGCCGTGCGGTGTCACGAACGCGGGCACCCGGGCGAGTTCCGGGTACGCCGACCTGGCGGCGATGACTCCGTCGGCGGTGAGCGCGAGAATGCCGTCGACGTTGGCCAGCAGCAGGCGTGAATACCAGGCCCGGATCCGCGCGGTTGATCGACTCTCGTGGGACGAAATGTTGTGGACGGTCCAGACGAGCTTCGTGCCACGGAGCCGGGCGACGCGGAGGAACGAAAAGAACAGTGCCAACCGGGCGACCTGCCGCCACCGACGATGCCCGGAGAGGAAGGTCAGGTCCGGCCAGTGCAGGTGCACGATGTCGGTGCGACAGAGCAGGAGGCGGAGATAACTGAGGTCGCGCACCTCCACCTGGTCCGACGGCATCGCGGAGTAAAGCGAGGCGTTATAGGGGTTGGCGTGCTGCGTGCGGTAGGCGGGTTCGGCCTCGACCCGGAGGCGGCGCACCTTGGGCGAGCGGGCATCGGGCATGACGGAACTGCTCTCGGGCGGCGTTCGCCCAAACAGCGCCCGTTCGGCCTCGGGATACCCGGTGCGCCACTTCGCCCGCGCACGCCATACCGTGAGCCAGGTCCGCGTCCGGCTGCGGGTCACGACCTCGAGCGCACCGCGCACGAGAGACCCGAGCTGCAGCAAGGCGATGCCGATCCGGCCACGCGTCGGCGTCCATGACTGGCGGAGCAGTGTCGCCTTGCCCGCCATGACCAGGCTCATCTTGCGCCCGGAGTCCCCCGTTGACCCGCCGACGTCGTGGACGATGACCGCACTCGGCACGATCACCGGGCGCAATCCGAGCCGGCGGGCGCGCACCGAGAATTCGGCGTCTTCACCGTAGAGGAAGAACCGTTCATCCATGCCGCCGATCGCGGTGTACCGGTCGCGGCGGATGAGCGCGAGACAGCCCGTCACGATGGGCACCTCGCGCACCGTGTCTCGTTTCCAGGTGCCGAGCGACTCGGGGTCAAAGAGTGTCGATCGTTTGAATGCCGTCGACAGCCCGAGCGCAAACGAGGTGAGCGACCACAGCGTTGGTTCTCCCCAGCACGAACTCGGATCAATCGTGCCATCGGGACGCAGGGTGCGTCCGCCGTAGAGCCCATAGTCC
>JAZQRG010000227.1:0-4456 GCA_045629445.1 Mycetocola sp.
GCTCGTATCGAGCGCGATTGAACTTCTCAGCGGCACCCACGAAGCCAATGTGTACGTCTCGGGCGAATCGAACGTGCGCGTTCAGGTGAAAGACCAGCTCGCCGAACGAACCGCCGTGACCAACGGCACCGATGCCTGGTATTACGACTCCGAAACCAATGTGGCTACCCACGTCGCAATCCCGGCCGACCTCGATGCCTCGCTGAAGGAGAAGCTCGACAGCAACTCCGGCAAGGCTCTGACTCCGGCAGAACTCGCGGACCAGCTCCTCACCGAGCTCGAGCCAACCACTGACATCACCGTCGGCACCGACGCACGGGTTGCGGGTCGCACCGTCTACGAACTGATCCTCACGCCGAAGGCATCCGGCACGCTCGCCGAATCGATCGCGATCGCCGTCGACTCCGAAACCGGGCTTCCCCTGCAGGTCACCGTGAGAGCATCCGGCCAGGAGGAACCAGCCTTCCGGGTCGGGTTCACCTCGATCGACCTTGCAGAGCCGTCGGCCGACCTGTTCGCTTTCGCTCCCGGAAATGATGTGACGGTCGAGGAGCGCGAGTTCCCCTCCGTCCCCGACACCGATCGGGGCACCGAGCCACGCACCGATTCACCGGAACCGGTGACGACGGGTAGCGGGTGGGAAACCATCGTTGAGATCCCGGCGAGCGCCGATGGCGACGGCTTCGGCGACAGCCCTCTGCTCGACCAGCTCACCACAAAGGTTGACGGAGGACGTGTCCTCTCGACCTCACTGATCACCGTGCTCATGACCGACGACGGTCGCGTGTTCGCCGGTTCGGTCGCCGTCGACAAACTCCAGGCCGCTGCGAACGCAGAGTGACGGCATCCGCTGTCGCTGACCTCGCCATCGAGACGCGGGGCCTGACCAAACGGTTTCGCGCCCAAACGGCGGTGAACGCGATTGACCTTGCGGTCCCCCGCGGCTCGGTTTTCGGCTTCCTCGGCCCCAACGGTTCGGGCAAGACCACGAGCATCCGCATGCTGCTTGGCCTGATAGCGCCGACCGACGGCGAGATCCGGGTGCTCGGCGAACCGATGCCCGACAACCTCCGCGAGGTACTTCCGCGCGTCGGCGCCCTCGTTGAGGGACCCGCCTTCTATCCGTTTCTGTCGGGTGAGGCGAACCTCCACCGTTTCGACACCGCTGACCGGCACGCATCCAGGCGCACCCGCAAAGCGCGGGTCGACTCAGCGCTCGATCGCGTCGGGCTGACCAATGCTGCGTCGAAGAAGGCAGGGGCATACTCGCTGGGCATGAAGCAGCGCCTGGGGATCGCGAACGCGCTGCTCGCTCCGCGCGACCTGTTGGTTCTCGACGAACCGACCAACGGTCTCGACCCGCAGGGCACCCGCGAGGTGCGTTCGCTCGTCAGCTCATTCGCCGCTGAGGGAACAACCGTATTCGTCTCGAGCCACCTGCTGGCCGAGGTCGAACAGATGTGCACCCACGCCGCGATCATGAGCGCGGGCTCCATCGTCGCGCAGGGTTCACTCGATGAGCTTCGGGGTGCGGGCGAATCGCACGTGCGGGTGAGAACACCGGATGCCACGACCGCCGAGAGCGTGCTCGCCCGATTCGGCCTCGCACCGATGCATTCGTCCAGTGCCGACAGTCATGCGGAGGTCAGCGCCATCCTTCCTCCGTTCACCGACCTCGACCCTGACCTTCTCCTGCCCGCGCTGCTCGAGGCCGGTGTGCGTGTCCGTGGGTTCGGCATTGAAGAGGCGAGCCTCGAAGAACGGTTCGTCGCACTGACCGGGGAGGGATTCGATGTCCGCTCCTGACCTGGCTACCCGCGATCTCGATACCCGGCGACGCCCGACCCCCGGGCTGGACCTGCTCGGCAGCGAACTGTCCGTGCTCTTCCGACGCTGGCGCACGTGGGCGATGCTCGCCGCTGTCGCCCTCATCCCGATCCTCCTCGCCGTCGCGGTCCGGGTAACCGCGAGCGAACTCGACCCCGGCGAGGGTCCGCCGTTCCTCGATCGGGTCACCCAAAACGGCCTGTTCGTCGGCTTCACGGCCACGGTCGTCGCCATCCCGCTGTTTCTCCCGTTGACCATCGGCGTCGTTGCCGGGGACACGATCGCCGGCGAGGCCGGGCTCGGAACGCTGCGTTATCTGCTGGTCTCACCGGCGGGCCGCCTCCGACTACTCCTCGTCAAATACGCGGGAGCCGCGGCCTTCTCACTCGCCGCCGCTCTCACCCTTGTCGTCGTCGGTGCGATTATCGGCGCCCTGCTCTTTCCGGTCGGACCGGTCACCCTGCTCTCGGGCGAGACGATCGGCGTCGCCGAATCCGCGCTGCGATCCCTGCTCGTTGCGGCATACGTGACGGTGTCGCTGCTCGGCATGTGCGCCATCGGACTCTTCATCTCGACGCTGACCGCCGTGCCTGTCGGTGCGATGGCCGCGACCGTCGTGGTGTCTGTCGTGTCCCAGATCCTCGGCGCACTCCCGCAGCTCGAGTGGTTGCACCCGTGGTTGTTCACCCAGCACTGGCTGGGATTCACCGGCCTGCTCAGCCAGCCAGCCGACCTCAGCGCGTTCGGCACGAACGCTCTGCTCCAGCTCGGCTACATCGCCGTGTTCTTTGCTCTCGCGTACGGGCGCTTCGCGACCAAGGACGTGCTGTCCTAAGCCTCGACGCTCGCACCGGGGACCCGTTCGGCCAGGAAGTCCTCCCAGGTCTGCCGCCCGACGGCGTGCTCCGGCGCAAGGTTGGCACCCGCCCGGAACGCGGCCGCGGCCTTCCCCGGCATCCGGACCTGCAGGAGGGGGCGCCTCTGACCCGTGCGCGCCAGGTAGGAACGGATGAGCTCGGTCATCGAATACACCCGTGGGCCACCCATCTCCGGAACCAGCCCGGATGGACGACCCGACGCAAGCTCGACGAGCCGCTGGGCGACCTCATCGGCCGCGATCGGCTGGAACCGGAATCCGCCGGGTGACGGGATGACGGGGAGCTTCGCCAACGCATGCACCGCTGTGAAGTTGAGGTCGTGAAACTGCGTCGACCGCAGGATCGACGACGGCACTCGCGAGCCTCGAATGACCTCTTCGGCCGCGCGCTTGAATCCGAAATACCCGAACATCGCCCGGTCGACCGCGCTCGCCACCGGGATCCGGTTCACACCCACGACGGAGATGTGGACCACGTGTTCAACCCCCTGCCGTTCGGCCGCCTGTACGAGGACCCGTGCCTTCTCGTCATCACCTTTCTGGCTTCCGGCGCAGTGGATAACCGTGGACACTCCGCGCATCGCGTCATCCACACCGGCTCCCGTCATCAGGTCGCCAATGACGAAATCGAGTCCGTCGCGGTCTTCTCCACCGGCTCGGCTCAGCACTCGCACGTTCTGGCCAGCGTCGCGCAATCGTGCGACGACGCACCGGCCGAGAGTCCCGGTGCCGCCGGTGACGAGAATTGGTGATGTTGTCATTTTTCCTCCGCGAGGTTCGTGTTTTACTGACATGACCCCGAGGAGCGAGGGAGTGTGACATATGCCTGATGACGTGCTCGCCGACGCGTTTGAGTCGCACCGAGCGCGTCTTCGAGCCGTCTCCTACCGAATGCTGGGATCCCTCAGCGACGCTGACGACGCAGTCCAGGAGGCATGGCTTCGACTCAGCCGCAGCGACGCGGATGCCATCGAGAATCTGGGCGGATGGCTGACAACTGTGGTGGCGCGAATCTGCCTGAACATGTTGCGCTCGCGCATGTCACGTCGCGAACAGCCCCTCGGCGTCCACGTGCCTGATCCCCTCGTGAGCCGTGTGGACTCCGGCGACCCTGAACAGGAAGCACTCCTCGGAGACGCGGTCGGGCTGGCGCTGCAGGTTGTCTTCGACACGCTGAGTCCGGCAGAACGCGTTGCCTTCGTGCTTCATGATGTTTTCGCCGTTCCATTTCCCGAGGTCGCCGTTATCGTGGACGCCACACCGGCAGCAGCGCGCCAGCTCGCCAGTCGCGCACGGCGTCGAGTCGCCGTCGCTCCACAACCCGATACCACCCCGGCCCGCCAGCGTGAGGTCGTCGACGCGTTCTTCGCTGCAGCCAGAAACGGCGACTTCGACGCGCTTCTTGCCCTGCTCGATCCCGACGTGGTGCTCCGAGCCGACGGCGGGAACAGCCGCGCGAGCGTCACCCGGATCATTCGTGGCGCACCGGCACTCGGGCAACAAGCGATTCTCTTTGCCGAGGGCGCACCATACGCTCAGCCCGCCCTCGTGAACGGCGCCGCCGGAGCCGTCATCGCCCGCGACGGACACCCCCTCTCGGTGATGGGCTTCGTCGTTCGGGGTGGTGTGATCATTGCAATCGACGTTCTCGCTGACGGCGAACGCCTCGCCCGGCTCGATCTGGCTCCCTGGCTCGGTTGACCCCTCCCGGCGGGTGTATCGTCGAAAAAGACCGCCGGTTGGGTATGACCG
>JAZQRG010000228.1:0-9214 GCA_045629445.1 Mycetocola sp.
GAAGTTCTCCAGCTCGACGATGCGCGTCACAACCGAGTCAAGGAACTTGCGATCGTGCGAGACGATGATCGCCGCACCCTTGAAGTCACGGAACCACGCCTCAAGCCACTCAACACCGGCGACATCGAGGAAGTTCGTGGGTTCATCCAGCAGCAGCACATCCGGCCGTTCGAGAACGAGCTTGGCCAGCGCTGCGCGGTTGCGCCACCCGCCCGAGAGGCTGTCAATCGGGCACACGCGGTGGGCCGCGTCAAAGCCAAGACGGGTAAGCGCCACATCGATACGACGGGTGTAATCCCAGCCATCGAGGCGGTCCATCTCTTCGAACAGCTCACCCTGACGCGAGATCAGCGCGTCAAGGTCGGCGGTGGGATCAGCGGCGATCGCCGCATCGATCGAAGCCAGCTCTGCCTCGACGGCACGAATCTCGACGAAGACCCCGTCGAGCACCTCGGTGATCGTCGCGCTCCCATCGAGCTCGGAGAACTGCGAAAAGTATCCAAAACGGATGCCGTCTTCAACAGTGATCGTTCCGGCATCCGCTGACACCTGACCGAGCACCAGCTTGATCAGGGTCGATTTCCCGGAGCCGTTACGACCGATAAGACCGACCCGGTCACCGGCTTCAAGGCGGAAGAATGCCTCTCGCAGCACTTGCATCTGGTCAAATCGGACGGTGACGTCGTTCAGTCGAATGAGGCTCATGCCTGCAGTCCTTCCGGGTGAAATATCGCACAAGGCCCACCCGGCATTGAACGCATGTGTTCTCCTACCGTAGCCGAGGAGAACGGAGGCCTAATGTGTGTCGTCAACGAGCTTGAGCCCGACGATGCAGCCGACGAGACCCACGAGCAGCGCGATCTTGATCCACGAAATACTGGCGTCTCCGGTGATCATCGACCACGCCACAGTGAGCGCAGCGCCGATCCCCACCCACACCGCATATGCGGTACCGATCGGGATGCCTCGCATCGCCCAGGCGAGTCCCGCCATGCTGAGCGCGAGTGCGACGCCGAAAATGACGGTCGGCCAGAGTTTGGTGAAGCCCTCGGACTTGCCGAGCGCGGTTGCCCAGACCGCTTCAAGCACACCGGACACGATGAGAACTACCCACAACATGACTGTTCATTCCTGGCCAGTCTTGTCGCATTCCGGGTACTGATCCCTCGTCCGGGGCCGCGGCTGGCGACCTGACCTCAGAATAGCAACGCAGTGTGAACAGCGCCTGTGCATAGTGCGGTCCCCGAGAGACCCCTTTCGCAGTGACCGACCCGATGGCACCATGAAAAAACGAAAGGAGCGGATGCCATGAGCGCAACAGACAGCAGCGACATCACGGTGAAACCGGCACACTCCTTCGACGACACGGCCACAATGCTCGGCCCGAAGAACCCTCAGTCGTCCGTGTGCTGGTGTCTCTCCTGGCGACTGCCGTCAGCCGAGAATCGAAAACTCCTGGGAACTGATCGAGCCGACGTTGTTCGCGCCCTGTGTGCGAGGGAAATCGCGCCAGGGGTGCTCGCCTATCGCGATGACGACGTGATCGGCTGGGCGGGCATTGCCCCACGAACCGAGCTGCACCCGATCGAGAACTCGCGAAGGATCCCGCACGTCGATGACCTTCCGGTGTGGTCCCTGTGGTGCATTCGTGTCCGTCCCGGTTTCCGTAAGCAGGGTGTCACCGGAGCGCTCATCGAAGGCGCTGTCGACTATGCCAAACAGAACGGCGCTCCGGCCGTCGAGGGTTACCCCGTCGACAATCAGGGCGAAAAAGTCGATCAGACGATGGCGTTCGTCGGCACTCGCTCGATGTTCGAACGGGTGGGATTCACGAAGGTCGCTGACACCTCATCGGTGTCGGGCGGGATCCCGAGGGTCGTCATGCGACGGATGCTTACCTGACGCCACAGGGACGGCTCCCGCCTGCGCATCCCTCCTTCTCCTCAGGTACATGTCGGACCCCTGTGAGATAATTGAAGCCAGCCACGCTCGCGGCGTCAGGCGTCTCCACCCGGATCCGTTTGCCCGCGCGCCCATGGAACCCGGTGGATCGACTCGCCGGGGATTGGGTCGACCCGTCGCGCACAACACGAACTCCGGTTCGAGAACGCGTCGGATTGAGTAGGGCGCTGATGCGCACCCGGAGGTACACCCCATGCAGTTTTCCGAAGGCCAGACCGTCGTCTATCCGCACCACGGTCCCGCAACAATCACATCGATCTTCTCCCGCACCGTGAAGGGCAACGAGGTCACCTACCTCAAGCTCGAGGTCCACGACTCAAAGCTGTCGGTCAGCGTTCCGGTCTCGAGCGCGGAGCAGGTCGGCATCCGTGCGGTCCTGACTCCGGAGGAGACCAAATCCCTGTTCGACGTCCTCCGCGCTCCGACCACAGACGAAGAAGACAAGTGGTCGCGCCGGATGAAAGACAATCAGGAGAAGCTCAAGGTTGGCGACATCCTCACCGTCGCCAGTGTCGTGCGCGACCTCACCCGCCGCGGCGACGACAGGGGCCTGTCGCTCGCCGAGCGCGAACTCCTGCGTCACGCACAGGGGCCGCTCGTCACTGAGATCGCCCTGTCGCTCGGAATCGAGGTTGAGGAAGCCGAGGCTGCACTGCAGAAGGCGCTCGCACCCGATTCCGTGACGGATGCCGCAAGCTCGGGCAACGCAGCATCTGGTGACAGCGTTGGCCCAGACACAACGGACTCAGACAGCACGGGTTCACGCGACGCCACGGGCCCGAAGAGCGCGGTCGCCTAAGCCGGTCACTCGTCCGCGGCGCGTAGCGAACCTTCAGGCGAGCCGCGCGACTGCCTCGTTTGTCCCGGGAGCGAGGGTGACAGCGGCCGAGCGTCCATTCGCTCGCACCGTGTACTCACCGAAGAAACCCGACAGTGGCACAGCGCCCTGACTGTCGGTTCGCCGCCGTGTTTCCGGCACCCACCACTCCCCCTTGATGAGCGACCTCAGCACGTCATACGACGGCTTCGGTGAGCCGTCCGGTCGCACAAGTCCAGCCGGGGCGCCCAGCCACGCACCGTCGTCGGTGAGCCCCCAGTATGTGATCGCCTGCACCGCCGGATGACCCACGAGACTGCGGTAGTGGCGCTCAATCTCGTCTGCCTGACGAGCTTCGCCCTCCGGCGTCGATGGCCAGGTGGGAATCTGGTAGTCGTTGAGGTCGACGATGTCGGGCGGCATCAGGTGGCCGGACACGAGCGTGGTCTCGGTCAGGTGAAGCGGGAGTCCGAAGCGGGCGAACCGGTCGACCATGGCGAGCATGGTCTCCTCTCCCCAGTACCCCTGGTGCATATGGGTCTGGAGACCGATCGCGTCAACGCGGATGCCGGCATCCAGTACGTCCTCAATCAGCCGCTCATAGGCGGGCGATAGATCGAAGTCGTTGAGAATCAGGGTCGCCGACGGGTTGGTCTGCCGCGCCTCCTCGAATGCGAGCTTGACGATCGGCACCCGACCCATCTTCTGAGCCAGCCGGGAAATGCCGTTTTCCTCCGCGGTGAACTCAGGCATGATTACCACCTCGTTGATGGCATCCCAGGTGTCGATAAGTCCTGCGAAATCCGCGACATCGCGCCGGATCCGCGCCCGCTGGAGGGACTCTACTTCGCTGACCGTCTTGTCCCCGAGCCATTCCGGTGCGAGCGTGTGCCAGGTGAGCGGATGCCCCTTCACCGTGACGCCGCGTTCGGCGAACCAGGCGGCCGCAGCACGAAGCCGAGCGGTGTCTGGTGAACCCTCGACCGGCTCGAAGATGCGCCAGTAGAACGGAAGCGTCGCGGTGTTGAAAACATCGAGCCACAGGTCGGCCAGCCCAGCGAGTCCGTCGGCGGACGCGCTGGCGAAACCATCGGACCTGGCGGCGGTTTCAGTCTCCCCGTTCGCCAGCGGAATGAAGTCGAACCCGATGTTGCCGAACGCGAACTGATGGCTGCGCTGCTCCAGCGTGACATCCGTCTGGCGAAGTGGAGAGCCATCGACGTCACAGACGGTGACGGTGGCGGACGCCCGCCGGTGGTCGAGGCTCACGTGTCGCACCTCCGGATCGCGGAGGAACAGTCTGCGACGGTGAAGACGGATGGATCAGGTTCGTACATCTGCATGACACTAGCGCCACTCGGCGCCTGTGCGCAGCATGCGGGCGTCAGCTCGCTCCGTCGGGCTCCCGGCGCTTTTCAACCTCGGCCTGGAGCTTGTGAAGACGCGCTTGCTTCTCGTGAAACTCGATCTCTCGTTCCAGGTCGGCGAGTTGCTCCTCAGTTGTTCGCGGGCGGAAGTCCGAAGGCACGGTGCCGGCGGTCGTCCGAGGGTTCGGCTCCCGTTGCGGACGCGGGCGACTCATGGCGCGGCCAATACTGTCGCTGTCGGCATACTCACGCCCGATCAGAAACCACAGGACGCTCCCGATCAGCGGCAGGAAGATCACGAGCAGCACCCATACCATTTTCGGCATGTGCTTCACCTGCCCGTCCTGCCGCGTGATGATGTCGACCAGGGCAGCGATCACGAGCAGGAAGGTGACGGCCGAGAGCACGAGATACATGCGGGAGATCCTATTGATCCGCAGCGATCTGGCGCCATCTTTTTCCCGAAGTGGTCACATCGACGCACGCTCAGCGGCTGTCTCTCCCGCCTCCGGTGCGCACCGAGACAGACACAGGGGGCAGACGCACTCGGCCTCTCAGGTTTATGGTGAGTGCGTGAGCGCAAAGGCGAGCCAGGCAGAAGTACTGGAGATCGACGGCCGCGAGGTCCACGTTTCACACCCAGACAAAATGGTTTTCCCTGAGCCGGGCATCACCAAGCTGGACCTTGTGAAGTACTACCTCGCCGTCGCCGACGGGGCGATTCGCGGAATCGCAGGGCGACCCATGGTGCTCAAGCGTTTCGTGAAGGGCATCGATCAGGAAGCCTTCTTCCAAAAGAGGGCGCCCGAGAAACGCCCCGATTGGATTGAAACCGCCACCCTGCAGTACGCATCGGGCAACTCAGCCGAGGAGGTCGTTGTTCGGGATGCCGCTGCTCTTGCCTGGGTGGTGAACCTCGGGTGCATCGACCTCAACCCGCACCCCGTTCGCGCCGAGGATCTTGAGCATCCCGACGAGTTACGCGTCGACCTGGATCCCATGCCGGGCGTGGACTGGCGTCAGATCGTCGACGTCGCCATGACCGCGAGGGATGTCCTGACCGACCATGGACTCGTCGGCTGGCCGAAGACGTCCGGCTCCCGTGGCATCCACATTTACGCCCGGATTGAACCGCGCTGGGACTACCGAAAGGTACGGCTCGCCGCTGAGACGCTCGCGCGGGAGGTCGAACGACGGGCCCCCGGACTTGCGACGGCGAAGTGGTGGAAGGAAGAACGCGGGGAGAGCGTCTTCGTCGACTTCAACCAGAACGCGAAAGACCGCACCGTTGCATCCGCATACTCCGTACGCGCGCTGCCTGATGCGCGAGTCTCAACGCCACTCGACTGGGACGAAGTGCCCGGATGCCGACCCGAAGAGTTCACCGTTCGCTCGGTGATGAAGCGCTTTGCGGAACGCGGGGACGCGGCATCCGGAATCGACGACGCTGCAGGCAGCCTCGACGGCCTCCTCGCTCTTGCCCAGGAACTTGGCCCGGCGGAGAAGCCCCCGAGGGCATCGGACGGCTCGGGCCGACGAGCATCGACGATGCCTCTCCTCGAGATCGCTCGCGCGAAAACCAAGCTGGAAGCGCCCGAGGGACTCGAGCGCTGGAAGTCGAAGCACCCGGATGTCGTGACGTTGCTCGAGCCGGCCGATGTGCTCGTTGACGGGATGCGCGGTTCGAGCTCGCTCTGGTACCGCATTCGAGTGAACCTGCAGCACGTCCCAGAAGACGCTCGTCCTGAACAGGCCGAACTCGAGGTCGACTACGACCCGTGGGCGGGCAAAAACTCGCCCGCCTGACCAGACACCAACCCGGCTCGCCCCGAAATGGGTGGAGTGGTCCCGGCGCCGGTTCAATAGCCTGTGGCTATGCCTCACGTGACGTGTCCGGTCAGACGACCGGCGACAATTCGACGTGCGTTGTGAGCGCCGATTCGGAGAACGTCGCAACCCGAGACGTCCACCCTGCACCCGTCCCTCATCCCTTCCCTCGCGCATTCCCGACACAACCGCTGAGAAGTTCCGGGGATCAGGGCGCACCGAACGGCGAGGCTTCAACAATCTGGGCCGTTCCTCCCCCACAACAGCGGCGAGGCTGGCTCTTCCACGCTGCATGGGCAACGGGCGCCGTTCTGGTTGCAGGACTGCTCGTGCAGGGCGTGGTCCTCGGCACCACATTCCTCGCCGACGCGGTTGCGACGTCCGGTTATCAAAGTGGCCGGTCGGGCACGATCCTCTCGGATGTCTGGACTGTCGACGGCGTGGACGTCGTGTATGTCGAGGCGGGCGGCGCCGCGTGCGAAAGCGACTCGTGCTGGGAATGGCTGCTGATCACCCAACCGGATTGCGCCACCGCGACGGTCACCGTTGAGATATCGGACAGCGTGTACGGTGACACGCAGCGTGAAATTGAGCGGTCCGTCACAAGCGACCGCGTGACATCCGTTTTGATCGAAGCAGAGCTCGACGACGGTGAGTACGCTGACCTGACGTCGATCAGCTGCGACTAGGTCAGCAGCGCGACGCCTCTATCGGACCGCTTCAGCTCGTCTATAGGGTGGCCGCATGACAGCGCCGCTTATCTACGCCAGCTTCCCTGGAACCGCACGGGAAGCGCTGACCTTCTACGCGGACGTGTTCGGTGGCGTCCTTTCGGTCTATACCTACGAGGAATTCGAACGGACGGACGGGCCCCCGGATGCTATCGCTCACGGGGTGCTCATCGGCACCGTTGAGCTGGGCGGATCCGACGCACCAGCCGGTGAGAAGACAGTCAACCTAGAGGGCGTCAAACTCGCTCTGCTGGGAACGGCGGAACCGGACGTGCTCCACGAGTGGTTCGACAAGCTCGCCGATGGCGGCGAGATTCTTGATCCTCTTGGGACGAAGCCGTGGGGCGCCTCCGACGGACAGGTCGTTGACCGCCACGGACTTCACTGGCTGATCGGGTACGAGTAGAGCACCTCGGCCGTTCACATTCCTCAGCCGACCTCGTGCGGAGGGTTATGCATGAACTCGATCCGGATGCCATTGTCATCTTCAACGAAGGACGCGTAGTAGCGGTCGGTAAACCGAGGGTATTCCTTCGGCTCCCGCACCACCGTCCACCCGGCATTCGTCGCGATCGAATGCATGCGGTCGACATCCGCTCGTGAATCGACGGCGAATGCCAGATGCTGCCACCCGACCCGCCCGTGTACGTGCGGCCCTGTGCCGGGTGCGCGGGGTGGCATGAGGATGAGCTCAGTCTCGCCGTCTGTGTACCACGAGACCGACCCGTCACCGTCGGTCCGGGTCAGGCCGAGCGCCGAGAGCACGGGATCGAACCGTCGTGCCGCGCTCGGGACGTCGTCGACGGTGATTCCGAGATGATCGAAAAGAGGCATGCCGACACGCTAACGGATGCCATGGCTCCGTTTGTTGCGCGACGTACGGCCAATCCACGACGGCATTCGCCGTTCGACCCCCTCGCACCGGTCTCAACTGCTGGGTCCGTTTGCGCCGGCCTTGATCCGGGCAACGAGACCGTCGATCTGATCGCCCTTTTCTCTTTCCGTTACCAGGTCGATCACAGGACGACCGCGTTGAGCTGGCCATGGGGCGAGTACGTTGAAATCGAGGTCGCGCATGTGCTCGAGCGTTTCGAGGAACGCCGTGCGGCTGCTTTCGCCGAGGATCACAGCTCTCCACACGCCATCCTCGACCCAGAAGCTGTCACCGACAAAAAGGATCCTGTGCTCACCGTTGTTCCACAGGTAGAACGCTGTGCCAGGGGTGTGCGCCAGGCTCGGGATCACTTCGAGGTCGTCGCCAATCAGCTGCTGGCCGTCGAAAGTGCCGTCAACACGCATGGAGGACGCGAGCTGGGCGCTGTCCCGTCCGTGTACGAAAGTAGGCATGTCCAGCGTCGGCGAGCCGAACATCCCTTCGTGCCAGTGGTTGATGAGCAGGCGTTTTGGGCTTCCGAGTGACCGTATTTCGTCGTGAGCCGTGTCGATGGCCCCGGTGTTATAGATCACGACCGGGCCCTGTTCTGCTTCCAGGACAAAGGAGTGAAGATCGACCCCGTCCATGAAAGGCAGTGGCACAGCGGGCGTCGCATGAAGACCGGGCAGGACTGGTTGAAGCTGCGCATAGACCATGTTTCTGACCTCCCGGATCGACGCCTGGTATCAGGCTTTTTCCCACAGTGGCCCACGCAGGGCGACCGAAGAAGACCCGACCAATACTGGCCCTGGCTGTACCACCCGCGGCGCAGGCAGGAGGAACATAATGATGGAATGAGCGACAAGATCGGGTTTGGCGCGTTTCTCCGGCAACAGAGGCAGCGCCTCACTCCGGAGCAGGTGGGTATGCCATCCACCGCACAGCGGCGTACACCCGGTTTGCGCCGACAGGAAGTCGCTCAGCTAGCGGGCATTTCGATCGACTACTACATCAAACTTGAACAAGGTCGAGGGTCATCACCATCCACTCAAGTGCTTTCCGCGTTGGCGCGCGCCCTGCTGCTGACTCGGGACGAACGCGAGTACCTGTTTCACCTCGCCGGCGACACCGTACCCGCTGTGAGCGGTCCATCTACGACGGTTTCCTCGTCGGTCCGGTTCCTCATCGACAATATGCCCGAGGTGCCGGCTTATGTCGTTGATGCGGCGTGGAATGTACTGGCATGGAACGACCTTGCCGAGTATTTCATCGGCGAACTCATTCGGATGCCCACGAAAGATCGGAACCTGGCCAGGTGGATGTTCCGTGCCCCAGCGGATCATCCTCACTGGTCGAACCCATCGTCACACGCGTTCGCGCAGGTCATTGCCGCCGATCTCCGGTCATCGTTTCTCCGGTACCCGAACTTTGGTGAGATAAAGCTCCTCACGGCGGAACTGACCTCGATCTCACCACTGTTTCGCGATCTCTGGGACCACAAACCCGGTGTCCTTCCGGCTGTTCAGAAGAAACTGACCATTCCTAACCGCGGTGACTTCTACTTCGATTGCCAAATGTTGAGCATTGCCGATACCGGGCAACAACTGGTGACGTATTGCGCCGCACCGGAATCACC
>JAZQRG010000229.1:0-6259 GCA_045629445.1 Mycetocola sp.
CAAACCGAGCCCACAGTTCAGGTTCGGTGGGCAGGTCGATCGAGAAAACGACCCGCGCCACCACGAGCAGCAGCGCAATCTGGGCGAGCGATGTGACGAAGACCTGCCCCATCTTGCCGATGAAGTAACTGATCACCGGCAGCGGAGAGCCGCCGAGTCGCTTGAGCGTTCCGTCACTCTTCTCGGTCGCGATGTCGGTCGCGAGATTTTGCACACCCGAGAGCAGGATGCCTGCCGCGATCATGCCGGGCAGGTAATACGCGCCCTGGGTGATCCCGCCGCTGCCGTCGGGGTTGGTGCCGATGTTGCCGGACGTACTGAAGGCCGTCGCAAAAATCGCGAGCATGACAACGGGAAACAGGAAAGTAAAGAAGACCTGGTCACCGACGCGAAAATAGGTCTTGACCTCGTAACCGATGCGCTTGATTCCGAGACGGATGCCACGGCCCCGTGGCAGGGGAGGCACCGGGTTCGCTGCCGTAGGCCGGGTGAGTGTGGACTCAGACATGTGCGGCTCCCGTTGGTTCGGCATCTGTCGCATCGCTGTCGACGCTGGCGTTCGGTCCCGCGTGGCGAGTGCCAATCGGCTCCCGGTGGTGGGCTGGGTGTTCGGCGATGTCGCCGGTCTCACCGGTATCGGCCGCTGTGGCCTCGTCTGCTGTCGACACGAGTCCAAGGTAGATGTCCTCGAGGCTCGGGCGAATCACTTCGAGGTCACGTGGCTCGGTTCCGATCTCTGCGGAGAGCGCCGTGACGAATGCCGCCGGCTCAGAGGTCCGGATTTCGCGCCGGCCGGTTTCATCCCGCCAGCGCACAACCGGGATGCGGGCGTCAGCGCCGCCGATCGTGTCGACCGGGCCGATCTCGACGAGTCGTCCCGCGGCGATGACCGCGACGCGATCTGCGAGCTGGGCTGCTTCGTCGAGGTAGTGAGTGGTGAGCAGGATCGTCGTTCCCTCCGCCTTGAGCAAGCGGATCAGTTCCCAGAAATGACGCCGTGCCTCGGGGTCGAAGCCGGTTGTCGGTTCATCGAGGAATAAGAGTTGCGGGCGTCCGATAACACCGAGCGCGACATCGACGCGACGGCGTTGCCCGCCGGACAGTTTGCCGATGCGTGTCTTCGCTTTCGCGGTGAGCCCGACCGCCTCGATCACCTCATCGACATCGCGCGGGTTGGGGTAATAGGCGGCGAATTGCTCGACCTGTTCGTACACCGTGACGTGTGCGGCCTCTGCGCTGGACTGCAGCACGATTCCCAGCTGGGCCTTCCACGCGAGATCGCCCTTCTGCGGGTCGATTCCAAGCACGCGAACCTCGCCGCCCGATCGGTCCCGGTAGCCCTCGAGAATCTCAATGGTCGTTGACTTGCCTGCGCCGTTCGGGCCGAGAAGGGCGAACGTCTCACCGCGGTGGATGTCGAAGCTGACATCGGTCACAGCGGTCAGGGCGCCATAGCGTTTCTGGAGATTCCTCACCTCAACGACGGGAGGCCCTGAAAAAGTGGCGGATGCCCGTTCAGGGCTGGTCGAAAAGGTCATGGTTACAGGATGGTCCTGTCACCGCCATCCCAATAGAGGTGGCTCGGCTGATTCACAGGTCAACCGATCGGTGGATGGCTCAGTCGTCGAGCTCGTTGAGAAGGATGGCGGTATAGATGAGCGACAGATGACTGAGGCCCTGGGGCAGGTTCCCGGCGAAGTCCAGCGAGTCGGCCTCGATCATCTCGGAGTACAGGCCGACGTCGTTCGCGAGCGGAATGAGTTCGTCCATGAGGTCGCGCGCTTCAGCGACTCGCCCGACGCACGCGAGTGCTCCAGCGCGCCAGAAGGCACACGCAACAAATGTCGCTTCTTCCTCGCGCATCCCCGAATAACGATAGACAAGTGCGCCATCGCCCAGCTCTTTCGTGATCGCGTCGATGGTGCGAGACATCCGTTCCCCGCGGTTGAAGCCGCTGGGCGCGTGGAGCAAAATCGAGGCGTCCAGCTCATCCGAGCCCGGGTACATCGTGTAGGTCTGGCGTTCTTCTGACCAGCAGTTCGCGTTCACCCAGTCGGCGATCCTGTCGCGTTCCGCTTCCCATCGCGCCGCATCGCCGGGAATCTCACCGAGGCCGGCGAGGTGCACCGCACTCGACAAGGCCTGCCAGCAGCCGAGCTTCGACGTGGTGTAGTGCCTGGTCGCCTCAAGCTCCCAGATGCCCGCGTCCGGTTTCTGCCAGTCGTCACACGCGCGGTCGGCGATGCCGGCCAGCGACCGTCCGGTCTCCGCGTCGAGGATGTTGCCAGCGTCGACGTAACTGCGCATCACATCGAAGAGGTCACCGTATGGCCCGAGCTGCAGCTGATGCCTGGCGTCGTTGCCGCAGACCACCGGACCGAGTTCACGCCATCCCGGCGCCTCGGTGTGCACGATCTCATCGGGAATGCCCCCGTCGAGTGTGTAGAAGATCTCGAGTTCCGGCCCGTGCTTGCGGATGGTGGTGAGGAGCCACGAGACCGCGGCCTGGCTTTCCTCACGCAAGCCGAAGCGAATCATCGCCTGCAGTGTGTACGCGACGTCCCGAACCCAGGCGAACCGGTAGTCCCAGTTCTTGCCACCTGAGATGGTCTCGGGCAGCGACGTGGTCGCAGCGGCCGCAATGGCGCCGGTGGGACTGTGAATGAGCAGCTTGAGCGCGAGCGCACTGCGCTGGACGGCATCCGCCCACGGTCCCTCGTAAGAGAACTCCCGCGACCACGCCCGCCAGTTCGCGACGGTGCGGTCGATTCCCCGATCGACGTTCAGGGGGTTCGGCGGGTGGATCGGTTCGCGCGAGGTGCCGGAGACCGCGAAGAGATGACGGGAGCCTGGGCTCGTGGTGAAGGCGCCATCGAGCTGGTGGGTGCCGGGTTCATTCGGGCCGTGGTCGAACCCGGTCACCGAGAGCATGATGCCGTCGACCCTGATCACCGGCCCGTGCACCGTCGTGTCGACCCATGGCATCGCGGTGCGGAGCACACGGCCGGGCTCGACCGACCAGGTCAGGTCGACGGATCCGCTGATGCCGTCGATTCGCCTGGCAAGCTCGGTCCACGGCAGGCGGCCGGCAACACCGGTCACGAGGGCGTCGGTGATGCGGACAACACCGGATGCCGTCTCGAACGTCGACTGCAGGACGTTCGTTCCCGAGACGTACGAGCGCGTGACGGTGAATGGTTCGACCGGCTTCAGTGTGATGCGGCCGCCACTCTTGGCGTCGAGTAGCGCGGCAAAAACGGGGATGGAGTCGAGCGACGGGATGGGCAGCCAGTCGACCGAACCGTCCCTGGCGATCAGCGCGACGGTGCGGCCGTCACCGATGCCGGCATAGCCACGAAGATCGGCGTAGCCGCCGCGCCGGTCGAGCGCGCCTCCGCGGTCGGCCTTCGACAGTCGGCCTGGCTTTCGCTTCGGTGTCACGTGTGCTCCCGTTCGTGTCGCGCTCGCCGCCGCCAACACAAGTGCCGCCCGCCGGTTGGCGGGCGCCACGCTTTCGTTCTATGGCGTCGGCATTCCGCCGTTTACGTGGAGCGTTTCTCCCGAGACATAGCTGGATTCGCCCGACGCGAGGAAGACGAACGCCGGTGCGAGTTCCGCCGGCTGGCCGGGGCGACCAAGGGGAGTGTCCGAACCGAAGTCGGGCAGTGCGTCGGTCGGCTGGCCGCCGGCGGTCTGGAGCGGAGTCCAGATCGGACCGGGGGCGACAACGTTGACCCGGATGCCCCTTGGCGCGAGTTGCTGGGCGAGCGCCTTCGAGAAAGTGTTGATCGATGCCTTGGTCGTGGCGTAGTCGACGAGGTTCTCCGACGGCTGGTAGGCCTGAATCGACGAGGTGTTGACGATGGTCGAGCCGGGGCCCATGTGCTTCAGCGCCGCCTTCGTGACCCAGAACATCGCGTACACGTTGGTCTTGAACGTCTCATCGAACTGCTCGTCGGTGAGGTCCAGGAGGTCCTCGACGTGCTGCTGCTTCCCCGCGTTGTTCACGAGGATGTCGAGTCCGCCGAGCTCGGTGACCGCACGCTCGACGAGCTCCCTGCAGTAGGTGACGTCGGTCAGGTCGCCGGGAATCGCGACCGCGGTGCGGCCAGCCTCCTGGATCAGTGCGACGACGGACTGTGCGTCTTCTTCCTCTTCGGGCAGGTACGAGAGAGCGACGTCGGCGCCCTCACGGGCGAACGCGATGGCGACGGATGCACCGATCCCAGAGTCAGCACCGGTGATGAGCGCCTTTCGACCCTCAAGTCGTCCCGAGCCTTTGTAGCTCTTCTCTCCGCGGTCGGCCTTCTGCACGAGGTCGGCATCGAGGCCAGGCCCGTCCTGCGACTGTGCGGTTGTGTCGATGTCTGTGTACTTCTTGCTTGGGTCTTCGAACGTGTGCTGGTCGGGTGACATGGTGACCTCTCCTGCTTGATCGTGGAACAACGCGAGAATTCAGCGCCGTTCTTCGATCGTGTCAGGCAGGTCGGGTCGAAGCATCCGGTTGACCACGGGAAGTAGTTCAGGTATGGAACGGCAGCCAAGACGGTCGACAAAATGACCAGCGCCGGGGAGAACGGCGAGTGGTGCATCGAGTTGGCGAGCGAGGTCGGCGGTGAATTCGGGCGCGACAGTCGTGTCGTTGTCGGAGGAGAACACGTGTCGAACGCGGGTGCTCTCGATCAGAGGACCGAACTCGATGGTGGGGGAGGTGAAGTCACTCAGCTGAGGCAAATTCGGGAGCGGCGTCACGAACCCGGCGACGATGATGAGGCCGCGCAGTCGCCAGGGGCGCGGCATCCGTTCGAGGACGCGGAGCGTTGTCACCGAACCGAGGCTGTGCCCGATCAGGATGGTCTCGTCATCGACCTCGCCGATCGCGGCCGCGAGGGCGTTGATCCACGGTTCGAGCTGAGGCGCTGACGAGTTCGGCAGGGCTGGGACGCGCACGACGCCGGGATCAAACTGGTCGGCGAGCCACGGAAACCAGTGCCGGTCGGGAGCAGCGTTGTACCCGTGGGCGACGATGATGCGGTGTGCCATGCGTCGATTCTGGCATTCTGGCTGATCGCCGCCGACTGACATGACACACTTTGTCGCAGGAGACGTGCGCGAGCGACGATTCGTGGCAACTGAGCCTTCGGCGGGGCGGACTCAGACCCCGGTGCGCATCCAGGCGGTTGTGCGCGCGCGCAGCCCCAGCGTCAGCGCGCGCGCCGCGAGGTAACCGAGCGTGAACGCGGCGGTCAAAAATGCCAGCCCGGCGGCATCCGTTGGCGCTGAAAGCTGCACCCAGATCGCGAGCGGCACGAAGCAGGCGAGGTTCAGGATGCCGGTGAGCGCGAGATACCGCGCGTCGCCTGCGCCGATCAGCACGCCGTCGAGCACGAAGACGAATCCGGCGAGCGGGGCGCAGGTGCCGAGAACGACCAGGCTCGGCATCAGCAGAGCCGCCAGCTCGGGATCGCTCGTGAAGAGCAGTCCGGTCACACCGGAGGTCGCGATGATCAGGAGACCGAGCACGACACCGGAGCCGACGCCCCAGGTGAGGCAGCGGGCGAGAACCGCGCGCACTCCCGCGGTGTCGGCCGCACCGAGCCCTTTCCCGATGAGGGCCTGGGCGGCGATGGCGAGTGCGTCGAGCACGAACGCCGTGAGGGTGAACATCGTCATGACCACCTGGAAGCCCGCGAGTTCGTTCGTGCCGAGTCCGGTCGCGACGAAGGTCGCCAGAAGGATCGCGGCGCGCAGGCTCGCGGTCCGGACGAAGAGCCAGCCGCCAGACATCGCTGAGCCGGAGATGCCATCGCGGGACGGTCGGATGTCCGCCCCGGTGCGGCGCGCGTGCCGCATGACGACGACGAGATAGACCGCCGCCATGCCCCACTGGGCGACGACCGTACCGATCGCCGAACCAGCGATGCCGAGTCCGAGCAGGTAGATGAAGACGAAGTTGAGCGCGATGTTGGCCGCGAAGCCGACACCGGCGACGTAGAGGGGTGTCCTCGTGTCCTGCAGTCCGCGGAGCAGGCCGGTCGCGGCGAACACGAGCAGCATCGCCGGGATGCCGGCCATCGATATCGAGAGATAATCGGACGCCTGCTGCGTGACATCCGTCGACGCACCGAAGCAGGAGACGAGGAGTGGCGTCGCGGCGACGCCGGCGACACCGAGCAGCGCGCCCAGCCCGAGCGAGAGCCAGAGACCGTCGATGCCGACGGACACCGCGCCGCGCTCGTCCCCAGCACCGAGGCGGCGT
>JAZQRG010000230.1:0-5520 GCA_045629445.1 Mycetocola sp.
GTTCCGACCGGATAGTCGAGCGCCATGAGCACGAGCACCGTAACGAGGAAGGCAAGGGTGAGCCAGGCGGTGAACGGTGCACCGAAGAGCCGGAACGACGGCCGCTCCATTTTGCCCTGCTTCGCCCAGCGTTGGAGCTGCATCTGGCAGAGGATGATCATCCCCCAACCGGTGACGATGCCGAGCGCCGAGATGTTGAGCACGATCTCGAACGCCTCGTCGGGGACGATCGCGTTGAGACCGACGCCGAGCAGGGTGATGAAGCCGGTGAGGAGGATCCCTCCGTACGGCACACCGCTCTTGTTCATCACCCCGGTGAACCCGGGCGCCGAGCCGTTCACCGCCATCGATCGAAGGATGCGGCCGGTGGAATACAGGCCGGCATTGAGGCTCGAGAGCGCCGCGGTGAGCACGACGAAGTTCATGATGTTGCCGGCCATCGCCGCGACGGCCGGGCTGCCGATGCTCGAGAAGAACGTGACGAACGGGCTCTCGTCCTTGCTGTACTCGGTGTACGGAAGCAGGAGTGACAGGAGCAGAACACTTCCGACGTAGAACACAGCGATCCGGATGATCACCGTGTTGACGGCCTTCGGCATGATCCGCTTCGGGTCGGCCGTCTCGCCCGCTGCCGTGCCGACGAGTTCGATGGCCGCGTAGGCGAACACAACCCCCTGCACAACCAGGACAGCGGGGAGCAGACCATTCGGCAAGAAACCACCGTTGTCGACGAGCAGCGTGAAACCGGGCGTGCCGGCATCCGTTGGCAGTCGGAACGCGAGGAAGATCGCGCCAATCAGCAGGAAGGAGACGAGAGCGACCACCTTGATGATCGCGAACCAGAACTCCATCTCTCCGAAGACCTTGACCGAGACGAGGTTGAGCGACAGCACAATGGCGAGGGCGATGAGGGCGAGGATCCACTGCGGGACGTCGGTGAACGCCGACCAGAACTTCACGTAGATCGCCACGGCCGTGACGTCGACGATGGCGGACATCGCCCAGTTGAGGAAGTACATCCAGCCGGCGACGAATGCCGCCTTCTCGCCGAGAAATTCTCGCGCGTATGAGACGAAGGATCCCGACGACGGCCGGTGCAACACGAGCTCCCCAAGGGCGCGAAGAATGAGAAAGGCGAAGAAGCCGCAGATGGCGTAGACGAAGACGAGCGATGGACCAGCGGATGCCAGTCGGCCGCCTGCTCCGAGGAACAGGCCGGTTCCGATAGCACCGCCGATGGCGATCATCTGCAACTGACGCGGCTTGAGTGTCTTGTGGTACCCCTCCTGTTCACCGGAGAAGTCCTGCACCGCCATCATCTCATCGCCGATGCGCTCCCTCGGGTTCTCGAGGTCGGGGACAGGGTCGTGGTCAGGCGGCTGGTAATGATGTTCGTGCTGCATGGCAGGCTCCCTCGAACTCCTTAAGGAACCTGAGCCTAAACCCGCTGACCGGGTGCGCCACAAGGGACAAAAGGGACGAACCTGCTCCCCTGTGATGAAAAGCACAACAAGTATTGCGCAATGTTTATTGTGCTTATAAGCTGCTTCCCATGACCCCCGCCGAGGCTTCTCGCAGCACCCTGGTTTCAGCAACGTCGATGCGCGTTCTCGCGCATCCAACTCGCCTCCGACTGCTCGGCCTGCTCCGCGAACGAGGACCACAGACCGCGGCCCAGCTCGGCGACATTGTCGACGAGGCACCCGGCACCGTGAGCTACCACCTCAGCAAGCTCGCGTCCGTCGACCTCATTCAACCGGCGGAAGCCATGAGCACCGACCGTCGCGAGCGCTGGTGGCAGGCGACAGCACCACTCACCAGCTGGGAGCCTGCCGAACTGCTCGACGACCCCGAGAAGCTTCTGGCATCGTCGGCACTGCAGAAGACGATCGCGCAAATCTATGCGTCCCGTTTCGCCGAGTATGTCGACTCGATGCCGACGCTGTCGAGGGAGTGGGTCGCGGCCGGGGCGAGCAGTGACCGCACTCTGCGGCTCACGGTCGACGAGCTGGTCTTGATGCGCGCCGAGCTGGAGTCACTCACCGAGCGCTGGCTTGAGGCAAGCAACGCGCACGATTCCGCCGTTGATGACGGCGCCGAACCCGTCACTCTCATCTACCAGGCGTACCGACGCCCGTAGGAAGTCGTCATGACCGGACAACCGACCGTTAAGCCACCCCGCGACCGCCGCGCCGTCGGCTCACTCGCCGCACTCCTCGCTGCCCACGCCATCTCGCAAACCGGCAACGTTGTGACGGCATTCGCGATCCCCTTCTACGTCCTCGCGCTGGGCGGATCCGGGCTCGAGGTCGGCGTCGCCGCCTTCTTCTCGACGGCACCGATCCTGATCGGCGGCCCGTTTGGCGGCGTCGTCATCGACCGGATCGGCTATCGACGGGCAGCGATCGTCGCGGACGTCGTCAGTGGCATCGCCGTCCTGGCCATGCCGGTCCTGGCGCTGACCGTCGGGCTTCCGTTCTGGGCTCTGCTCGCGCTCGTCTTTGTTGCCGGCCTGCTCGACACACCGGGGCAAACGGCCCGCCGGGTGATGCTGCCTGCACTGACCACAGCAGCCGGAATGCGCATCGAGCAGAGCGTCGGCCTTCTCGACGGCTCCGAGCGCTTCGCTAGGCTCATCGGTGCGTCCATCGCCGGGCTTCTCGTCGCGCTCGTCGGCCCGGTTGCCTCCCTCTTCGTGAACGCGGCGACATTCGCCGTTTCAGCGCTGCTCACCTGGCTGCTTGTGCCTGTCGTACCGATCCCCGAGGTCGTTGCGACCACGGGTGACGGCGGCAATCCTGGTCGCCGATCGTCATACTGGACCGATTTGGCCGAGGGCTTCCGCTTCGTTGCGCACGACAAACTGATGAGGCTCATCGTCGCACTTGTTGTGGTCACCAATCTCTTCGATGCCGCCCGCAGCTCCTCACTGATGCCGCTCTATGCCAACGACCGGCTCGGTGGAGCTGCCGCCCTCGGGCTACTCGTCGCCGTGATGGGCGGGTGCGCCCTCGTCGGCAATGTAGCGTTCGGCTTCGTCGCCCACCGCGTTCCCCGGCGAGTGACATTCGCCCTGTGCTTCGCACTTGCCGGCGGCCCATCGAGCGCGGCATTCGCCCTCGGCGCACCTTTGCCCGTCCTCGTCGCCATGACCGCACTCTCCGGGCTCGCCGCTGGGGCGATCAACCCCATCCTCGGAACCGTCGAACTCGAACGCGTGCCTGAGCACATGCGCGGGCGGGTGTTCGGGCTCATCAACGCCGGCGCCTGGGCCGGCGTTCCGTTCGGTGCACTCCTCGGCGGCATCGCCGCGGACACCATCGGGCTCGCGCTCGCCTTCGGCATCATCGCCGTCGCATACACACTCGTCACCCTGAGCCCCCTGACGGGCGGTGCGTGGCGTGAGATGGAGCGGCGCGCGGCACCCGCCCACACCCCGGAACGTCAGGAAGCCGGCGAGCAACCGGCGACGGCACCCGTGAAATAGGTGCCGGCCGGGGACGGCATCCGTGAAGGTGGCGCCGACACCGATTCTCCTGCCACAGTGGGTGGCGTGATCGCCCTTCTCTCAGCGCCGACCAATCTCGGGCTGCGCCCCCCGGAACCGGGCGGGGTGCCGGGAACCGCCAAAGCCCCAGAGGCCTTGCGGGCCGCGGGTCTTTACCGCAGCTTCGAAGAGGTGGGCGCAATCGACGCCGGCGTTGTTTTCTCCGGCCGGTACGTGGATGACGACGCGACCAGGGAACCCGGGCACGTCCGCAACGAAGCGGCCCTGGTCGACCATGCACGACGGCTGGGCGACCGTCTTCGCGCGCTACTCGATAGTGGCGACGCCCCGCTGGTTCTCGGCGGCGACTGCAGCCTGCTGCTCGGCGCCGGAGTCGCTCTCGCCGACAGGCGAGGAACCGGCCTGATTCACATCGACGGTCACACCGACTTTCGCCATCCAGGCAACAGCCACGAGTGCGCGAGCGTCGCCGGCGAAGATCTGGCCGCCGCGATCGGGCTGCACTGGCCGGCGATTGCCGACATTGACGGCGTTGGTCCCTATTTCGACCCTGCAACCGTTGCGCATATCGGATGCCGGAACAGCGACGAGGACCTGGCCGAGGCATCCGCTCTTCTTGGTCTGGTGGTTCCCGCGAGTGTCGCGATGGAGCGGGGCATGGCCGAGACGGCGGCAGCGGCGCTGACCGTCGCCGGTGGCGCCCGTTACTGGCTGCAGCTCGACGTCGATGTTCTCGACCCGAGGTGGATGCCCGCTGTGGACAGCCCCGATCCGGGCGGACTGAGTCCGAATGACCTCGTCCGGCTGCTCCGGGCGCTTGCACCAGGCGCTGTCGGAGCGTCGATTACCGTGTTCGATCCCGACCTCGACCCGGACGGCCGCTACGCCGCGCTCCTTGCCACGATTCTGACCGAGGGCCTGCGAGAGCTCGGCACCGGCGTGACGCCCCGCGGCTGAGACCTCCAGCCGAAGGGCACAAGCGGTACCGCGGCGTTTACACCGGGACGGACACCGAACCGACGGTCAACGCGTCAGCGTGAGGGTCGAGATCCACCCGCACCAGGTCACCGTCACGCACCTCACCACTCAGCAGCGCCATCGCGAGGCGATCGTCGATCTCGGTCTGCATGAGCCTGCGCAGCGGACGCGCACCATAGATCGGGTCGTATCCTCGCTCAGCAAGCCAGCTGCGGGCATCCGGAGTCACCGCGAGCTCGAGGCGACGCTCGTTCAACCGGCGCTGTAGCCGATCGATGTACAGCTCGACGATCTGGCTCAGGTCGTCCTGGCTGAGGGCGGAGAACACGACGATGTCGTCGAGGCGGTTGATGAACTCGGGCTTGAACGCCTGGCGCACCATCTGCTGCACGGCCTCTTCCTTTTCGGTCCACGACAGTGTCGGGTCGACGAGGAAGTGCGAACCGAGGTTCGAGGTAAGAATGAGGATGACGTTGCGGAAGTCGACGGTGCGGCCCTGGCCATCGGTCAGCCGGCCGTCGTCAAGCACCTGCAGCAGCACGTCGAAGACCTCGGGATGCGCCTTCTCGACCTCGTCGAGGAGCACAACGGAATACGGACGGCGGCGGACGGCTTCAGTCAGCTGCCCACCCTGGTCGTAACCGACGTAACCGGGAGGGGCACCGACGAGGCGGGAGACCGAGAACTTCTCGCCGTACTCAGACATGTCGATGCGGACCATGGCCTTCTCGTCGTCGAAGAGGAACTCGGCGAGCGCCTTCGCGAGCTCGGTCTTGCCGACACCGGTTGGGCCGAGGAACATGAACGAACCGGTGGGCCGGTCAGGATCCGAGATGCCCGCACGCGTGCGCCGAACGGCAGCCGCCACCGCTCGAACCGCCCGGTGCTGACCAACGAGCCGCTTGCCAAGCTCGGTCTCGAGGTGAAGCAGCTTCTCGGTCTCGCCCTGGAGCAGGCGGCCGACCGGAATGCCGGTCCACGCGGCGATTACAGCGGCGATATCGTCGGCCGTCACCTGGTCGTTGACCATGCGC
>JAZQRG010000231.1:0-2824 GCA_045629445.1 Mycetocola sp.
CGGCGCTGGGTGCATGAGGTCTGGGCACGCGGCATCCGTGCGGCTAGGTCCACCCTTGCGCGCCGCACGCAGCTTCTGCAAACTTGCGTCTATGTGGGCGTTGTTGATCGAGGTGGGGCTGACTGTTCTCAGCTGGGTGGATCCGCGGCTGTTCTCACGTCGTCGCAACCACCGCGTGCGCTGAGCAGAGCCGTAGCACCCCGGGGTGACACGCCGAAGCGTCGAGCACCGCGCGTCCATAGCCGCCCCACCGCATCCGCTCGCCCGAGGAGCTCTACGCGAGCAGCTCGCGCACCCGCGGAATGACCTGCGTTCCGTAGAGCTCGATGCTCTTCATGAGCTGATCGTGCGGCATCGTTCCGTTCGCGTACTTGAGGTCAAACCGGTCGAGCCCAAGGGTACGGGCGGTGGCGGCGATCCGCTGCGCGACGGTCTCCGGCGAACCCGCGTAGAGCGAACCGTGCTCGATCTCCTGCACGTACTCAGCCTCGGTCACGGGCGGCCAGCCGCGCTCGGCGCCGATGCGGTTGCGGTTGACCCGGAAGTGCGGCCAGAGTTGCTCGCGCGCGAGCTCATCGGTTTCGGCGATGTGGCCGGGGGAGTGCGCGCCGAGCGGCATCCGCGGCAGGCCGAGCTGGTCGGACGCGCGCCCGTACAACTCCACGTACGGCAGGAAGCGGCCGGGGTCGCCGCCGATAATCGCGAGCATCATGGGGATGCCTGTGCGCACCGAACGCACGACGGACTCCGGTGATCCGCCGACACCGATCCACGTGGTGAGGCGGCCGGACTCGGTCTTCGGATGCACGTCGGCGTCGACGAGCGGGGCGCGGTAGCTGCCCGACCAGGTGACCGGCTTTTCCTTGAGCAGCTGCATGAACAGGTCGAGTTTCTCGTTGAAGAGGGTCTCGTAGTCGGCGAGGTCGAAGCCGAACAGCGGGAAGGATTCGGTAAATGAGCCGCGACCGAGGATGACTTCCGCGCGTCCGTTGCTGGCGGCATCCAGTGTCGAAAAGCGCTCGAATACGCGGATCGGGTCATCGCTCGAGAGCACGGTGACGGCGGTGCCGAGGTGGATGCGCTCGGTCTGACCGGCGATCGCCGCGAGCACCATGTCGGGTGCCGAGATCGAGAAGTCATCGCGGTGGTGTTCGCCGATGCCGATGAAGTCAACGCCGACGCTGTCGGCGAGAACGGCCTGCGCGATCACGTTGCGGATCACCTGGGCGTCGCTCACCCGCTCACCGTTGCTATCGACGGTGACGTCGCCAAAGGTGTCGAGGCCGAGTTCGAGCTGCTGTGCCATGGGATGTCCGTCCGAGGTTCCGTGAAAGTCGATGCGTGTGCATCGATGAGAGCCAACTGTGCCCGGGTGAATCGTATTCCTGCGGGGCGGTGGCGGCCAGCGTTCGCGCGGACCGCTCCCGGCCGAGGCGCTATAGGCGAGGATGAACCCATGAGTTCGGAAATGCCGGTCGCGATCCGCGCCACGAGAAAGTGGAAGACCCGTCGCTGGTTGAAGACTCGATACCGCAGTATTCAGTACGACGCACGATTTGCTGACGGTCGCGAGGAGCACGACGTGAATCTGGATGTCATTCTCCAGGGCGCGCGTTACCCCGCGGACTATCGGTGCACGTTGGAAGGTGCCCGTAGCGCCTGTCCGGAGGACGGTACCGGGCTCTGGGTCGACTACCCCTACGGTCGACCGCTCTAGATCTGTCGTATCGGCTGCCCTGGGTATTGCTTAGTCAGAAATGGCTGTTGGCGTCGCCGCTCGGCCAGATTCGGCTTCACTTTAGCGAGATATACGACCATATTCGTCTGCGCAACGTGCGTGACGGCATCCGGAGCGGGCGTGGAGTGCGAAGCATGGCGGCGGCTACCCGCCCAGTGCCCGGCGCGCCCGGAGTGTCCCCGGATACTGGTCGGCGCCCGCTCTCATCTCCTCATCGCGCTGGGCCTGCCGACGGGCACGGGCGGCCTCACGGCGCTCGCGGTTGAGCTCCCACTTGGCCCGGCGGAGGGCGCCGGTGAGATCCCACTGCACGCAGGTCGTGTCGTACTCGGCAAGCTCGACCCTCACCAACCGGGCGATGAGCCGCTCGACGCATTGCAGCTGCACGCGCTGCAGTAGCGGATCGGGATCGAGGTGCGGCGGCTCGATGTACCGTTGAAGTGCGAGCAGCAGCGTGTCGGCACGCATGATGCGGCACACGGCGCCTTTCGATCCGAACTCGCGCTCGGCGTTGAGAATCGCACGGCCGTAGGGGCCGAGGAAGGTGTCTGGCTCAGACTCGAGGTACTGGCGAAGGAGTTTGTCGACGCGCACGATGCGTTTGCGCAGAACCCCTGTGCTGTTGTCGTACTCCGCGCCGAAGTACGCCAACAGGACGTCATCCATGGTGGGAAGTGGCTTCTCCATGCGCACAGTGTGACGCGCGCCACCGACATGCTCGCTCGCGTGCGCGCCGGCCACGGTCGTGGCTTGGCCAGAAATGGCTGCACGGCATCATTGCTCGGCCAGAAACGGCTCAACTTCAGCGCCGCAAGTGACCGTTTTTGTCCGCACAAGGGGTTGACCGCTTCCCGCGCACGCGCCGAAAGTAGCCGCATGAGCACCCGCACCAGTGCTGCTCAAGCCGCAGCACCGAACGACCAGAGACACCGCAGAGCCACCGCGCCAGGGGGCGATGCCGCGTACCAGCCTGCCGACGATATGGCGGCAGCACTGCCCACCCGCCTCGCCGCCGAGTACGTGCTCCCTCTCCGCTGGCAGACCTACCGCTCAGGTGACGTGTTCGAGCTCACCGATTACCTGCTC
>JAZQRG010000232.1:0-3060 GCA_045629445.1 Mycetocola sp.
GCATCGCCGATGCCATCGAACTGTCGCGGAAGACCCTCCGGATCATTCGTGGCAACCTGTTCTGGGCGTTCGCGTACAACGTCGCCGCTCTGCCGCTCGCCGCGTTCGGATTGCTCAACCCGATGATCGCCGGAGCGGCGATGGCATTCTCGAGCGTCTTTGTCGTGCTCAACAGTCTCCGGTTGCGCTCATTCACGCCACGCTGAACGATTCCATGGCGTAGAATGAGCGAGCGCCCGCCGTGTGGGGTGTGCCGATCCGCAACGAACATTTCGCGTTGATCGGTCACGTAATCGGCGCCCGCTGTCTCGGCCACCGGCATCCGCCTGGCCATTCGACTGCTCAGGAGGAGCATGCCGCACACCGGTACACGCCGCAACTCTGGCCGCCAGGCCACACGCGGATCGTCATCGCGCTCATCACAGTCGCGCGGTTCATCGTCACGTCACGACGACGAATCACCGATCATCCCGATCCTCGCCCGCAAGGTGCGCGAGGTCGAAGCCAAGGCGCAGAAGGGCAAGGTCGGCCCTACCAACCGCACCAAGTTCCAGGTCATCGCTTTCCTCGTCCGCGAGGAACGAGCAAAGGTCAAAGCTGACCCGTCGCTCAGTGACAGCACCCGGGCAGAACTGCTTAAGCGCCTCGACGGTGTCGCGACAATCCTCGCCAAGACCGCCGCGCGTGACACATCACTCATCACCCTTCTCGAAGCGGATGCCGCGACGACACCGGTTGCGCAGAAGTTGCGTCGCGACTGGCTGCTCGAGTCCGGCGCTGAGCTGAGCCCTGACGAGCTCATCATCACGACATCCAAACCTGTGCTCGAGCCCGTCGTTCCGGCCGAACTTGCCGAAAAGCAGGTCATTCCGCAGTCGGTGAAGTCACGGCTCATGGCGAATCCGTTCCTCGCCCCCGTGCTCGACCAGCCCGAGCCGAAGGCGCCGGTTCGCGGTCGCCTCGCCGACTGGGAGCTCATGGGGCCACTGTATAAAGCGTTCGAGCAGGGCTCAGGCGGTCGCGCCGCGAGCATGGAACTGCCTGAGGCGCCGAAGATCGACAGGCTCTCTCCCAAGGGTCGCGAAATCATGCGGCACCAGGCCCGCTTCGTCGAAGCCGTGCGTGAGGGCCACCGTACGTTCCTGCTCGCCGACGAGCCTGGACTCGGTAAGACGGCGCAGTCCATCCTGGCGGCATCCGTCGCCGACGCGTGGCCCCTGCTCGCTGTTGTGCCCAACGTCGTCAAGATGAACTGGGCGCGCGAGGTTGAGCGCTGGGCGCCGAACCGCCGCGCAACGGTCATCCACGGCGATGGCCGCGACCTCGACGCCTTTGCCGATGTCGTCATCGTCAACTACGAAGTCCTCGACCGCCACCTGGCCTGGCTCGGAACCCTCGGGTTCAAGGGCATGGTCGTTGACGAAGCGCACTTCATCAAGAACCTCAACTCGCAGCGTTCGCAGCACGTTCTCTCGCTCGCGTCACGTATCCGGAAACTCACGCCTGGCGGCAATCCACTGCTGCTCGCGCTCACCGGTACCCCGCTCATTAACGACGTCGAAGACTTCAATGCCATCTGGCAGTTCCTCGGCTGGGTCGAGGGTGACAAGCCAGCGCCCGAACTGATGGCGAAGCTCGAGGCGACAGGCCTCACCCCGGCGGACCGCGACTTCTACCCCGAAGCCCGCAGCGCCGTCATCGAGATGGGCATCGTCCGCCGTCGCAAGATCGACGTCGCCAAGGACCTGCCGTCGAAGATGATCGCCGACCTCCCCGTTGAGCTCGATGACGACCTCGGCCGGTCTATCCGCGACGCTGAGCGCGAGCTCGGTGCCCGATTGCTGGCGAAGTACCGCCGCATCATCGAGGCCCGCGGAGAGCGCGCCTCGTTCAACGGCGAACCCGACACCGACATCATGCGTCTGGTCGCACAGGGTGAGCTCGACGAGTCCAAGGCGTCCGGCGGCGCCGAGAACGTGTTCACCATGGTCCGCAAGATCGGGCAGGCCAAGGCCGTGCTCGCCGCGGACTACACGGCGCAACTGGCGCACTCGGTCGGCAAGGTGGTCTTCTTCGCGAAGCACATCGATGTCATGGACACGGCGGAGCAGGTCTTCGCTGGTCGCGGCATCCGCACCGTTTCGATTCGTGGCGACCAGTCGACGCCGGCACGTCAGGCCGCGATCGACGCGTTCAACAACGACCCCGATGTCGCCGTCGCCGTGTGTTCGCTCACCGCGGCGGGTGTTGGACTCAACCTCCAGGCGGCATCGAACGTCGTGCTTGCCGAACTCAGCTGGACAGCAGCGGAGCAGACGCAGGCGATCGACCGGGTGCACCGTATCGGTCAGGCCGAGCCGGTCACGGCGTGGCGCATCATTGCAGCGCACACCATTGACGCGAAGATCGCCGAACTCATCGACAGCAAGCAGGGCCTTGCCGCTCGAGCGCTCGACGGAAGCGACCAGGAGATCACGACGAGCGACTCGGTACAGCTCAACGCGCTCATCGCCCTCCTGCGCGACGCGTTGGTGGCCTAGCAGTGGCGAGTTCGAAGGGGCGGGCGAAGACCGCAGAGCCGACGTTCACCCGGCCTGCTCTCGCGCCGGGAATCCTCGCCGCAATCGTGCTGATGGCCGGGGTCGCCTTTATGGACGATTCATGGTTCATCGCGGTGCACTTCGCTGTGACGATCCTCGCTGTGATCATCTCCTGGTTCGCTATCCAGGCTCGGCAGTACCTGTGGCTGATCGTTCTGGTTCCGATTATCGTGCTGTGGAACCCCGTCTTCCCGCTGCCGCTCTCGGGCGACGGCTGGTTCGCTGCGCAGCTGATCGCAGCCATTCCGTTCGTCGCTGCCGGAGTGATGATCCGGGTCGAGTCACCAACAGAAGACCGCCCCCGGCGCTGAGGCCGATGGCGGTCGATGTCTGCGGTTCGTCGCGCTAAGCGCCGGGCTCGGGGGTGAGTTCCTCGGCCTCGGCGGGTGTTGCAGCGTCGACAGCGGGATCATTCGCAACGCGGTCCGCCTGGTCGCTGGGGTCATCCGTCACAGCGTCA
>JAZQRG010000233.1:0-7837 GCA_045629445.1 Mycetocola sp.
ACTCGGTGCAGCACGGGGGAGCCGCCGTAGCCCGCACTGAGCGCGTCAATTTCGAGCAGGGCGGTCACGATGCCACCTCAATGCCCAGGTAGGCTTCCTCGACCCGGGGGTCGGCCTGGACCTCGGCCGGTGTCCCGCACGCGATGATGCGGCCAAAGTCGAGAACAGCGACCCGGTCGGCGAGCGCCATCACGAAATCCATGTGGTGTTCGACGAGGAGAACAGAGCAGCCGGTAGCGGCCACGGCACGCACCGTCGCGGACAGGTCGGCGATATCGCCGGCGCCGAGGCCGCCGGCCGGTTCATCGAGGAGCAGGAGGGTCGGTTCGGTCACGAGTGCCCTGGCCAGGGCGACCCGCTTCCGCTCCGGATATGGCAATGAGTCGACCGGGCGGTGACGCGCGGCCGACAAGCCGAGTTCGGCGAGCGTTGTCGTGGCTCTCGTGAGTGCATCCGTCGTGTCGGCGGTTGACCGAGCCCGTCGGCCTGGTGGCGTGAGGGGGACGAGCACGTTCTCGAGAACAGTCATCCCTGCAAACAGACCGAGCCCTTGAAGCGTTCGGGCGACACCGTGCGAAATCAGCCCGGTCGGCGACGCCGGCGCCGCGCTGCCGTCGAGGCGAATGTGCCCGGACGCAGGCCGGACCAGGCCGCACACCGCGTTGAATACCGTGGTCTTTCCAGCGCCGTTCGGCCCGATCAGGGCGACGGTCTCACCGGCACCCACCTCAAACGACACGTCGTCGAGTGCGGTGAGACCACCGAACCGTACGGTGAGCCCGGCGATCTGCAGGCGCGGAACGGCATCCGGTCGATCACTCGGTCGTGCAGGAAATTGCGTGGACATCGGCACCTCTTCGTGTCGGGTTGAGGTCACTCTACAACAGATACCGACTAGCCGGTATGGAAAGTTTCGCGACAGCATCCCACCCGCTCCACGACTGTTCCGTCTGTGGCTAACGGTGCGCGATGGCGGTGGTCATTCCACCGTCGACGACGAACTCGGCGCCCGTTGTGTATGCCGATGCGTCGCTCGCGAGGAAGACGACGGTGCCAGCGACATCCTCGGGCAGTGCCGGGCGGCCAAGCGGGATGGAGAGCGCTTCCGGATCGATCCGGGTTGTCATGTCGGTAAGGATGAGGCCAGGGTGAACCGAATTGACCCGGATGCCTGCCGGTCCGAGTTCAACGGCAAGTGACTTCGTCAGTCCTCGCACGCCGAACTTCGATGCGGTATACCCGTGCAAACCAGGGCTGCCGCGGAGGCCTTCCACCGAGGAGATATTGATGATGGATCCGGATGCCTGATGCTTCATTGTCGGCACAACCGCGCGGCATCCAAGAAACACGCCGGTGAGATTGACGGCGATCACGGCATCCCACTTCGCGGTCGTGAAGTGCTCGATCGGTGCGGCGTTCGCAATCCCCGCGTTGTTCACGAGCACATCGATGGAGCCAAACTCAGCGACCGTCCGATCCACCACACGGGCCCAGTCGTCCTCGCTCGTCACGTCGAGGCGTTTACAGATGGCTCCCGCTCCCAGCTCGCCTGCCAGTGCTCTGCCCTCCGCCTCGAGGACGTCGGCAATGACGACCCTCGCACCCGCTGCGGAAAGGGCTCGCACGTACGCTTCGCCGAGCCCGCGCGCTCCGCCGGTGACGACGGCGACGCGTCCTTCGAGGTTTGTCACGGAACGCTCCCTGTATCGGTCAGTCGAAACGGATGATGAGCCTGCCGACGGTCTGGCCGCCCGCGAGCTCCTGGATGGCCTCTGGTGCGTGGTCGACGTCGACGACGCCGCCGATGAGCGGCGAGATCGCGCCATCGTCGGCGAGGTGAACCAGGGCAGCGTGGGCCTCGCGGACGAGCTCTGGCCGACGCTGGGAGTAGAGCGCCCAGTGCAGGCCGAGTACGCCGTAGTTCTTGACCAGGGCATGGTTCGCTTTGACCTCTGGCACTGAACCGCTGGCGAATCCGACCACGACGATGCGCCCCTCGAATGCGATGCACTTCGTCGACCGCTGGAAACTCTCACCGCCAACCGGATCGAAGATGACGTCGGCACCACGACCACCGGTGGCCTCGTTGACCTTCGCGACGAAGTCCTCATCGCTGCGAACGATCACGATCTCTGCCCCCGCAGCGCGTGCCGATTCCGCTTTGGCGCCGCTGCCGACAACGCCGATCACGCGAGCCCCCGCCGCAACCCCGAGTTGAACAGCTGCACTGCCGACTCCGCCAGCCGCGGCGTGAACGAGAAGGGTCTCGCCCGGTTGAAGTGCTGCCCGCCGATGCAGTGCGAACCACGCCGTCTGGTACGCGATCATCAGTCCGGCGGCCTGCTCGTCGCTGAGACTCGAGGGCGCACGATGCACGTCGCCCGCGGGCAGTACCGCGTAGTCGGCGAGCACGCCGATTCCGGTTCCCACCACCCGGTCGCCAACGGCGAAGTGTTCGCCGCCGGCATCCGTTCCTTCGCCGAGAGCGACGATCTCACCGCACAGTTCAATTCCGGGGCTGAAGGGAATCTCCGGGCGCACCTGGTACTCGCCGCGCGCGAGCAGCACATCGGGGAAGTTCACGGCGACGGCGCGGGTTCGGATGAGGACTTCACCGCTGCCGGGCTGCGGCAGGGGCACGTCGTGCAATTCGAGCACGTCGGTCGGTTCGCCGTGACGGACGACCCGCCAGGCGCGCATCGTTTCGGCGTCACGCATCGTTTCGGCGTCACGCATGATTTGCCGCAATGCTCGCGAGGTAGAGATCGGTGAGCTGCTGGGCGACAACAGTCTTGTCTTCGGGGCCTTCGGGGGAGTACCACTGCGAGAGGTAATGCACATCGCTGAAGAAGTGCGCGATGAGCACCGGTCGAGGGATGTCGGTGCGGTAGATCCCCTCGTTCTGCCCGGTCTCCAGGAGGGTGCTGAAGACGTCGTTGTAGGCGCGGCGGCGACGAGTCACTTCGTGCTGGCGCGGCTGGGAAAGCATGTGCATGCTGCGGAAGAAGACGGTTCCCTCGGGCAGAAAATCGATCGAGGTCTCGATGACGTCGATGCAAGCGGCACGGAGTAGATCGGCGACGGGACCGCCGCCGGCAACGATCTCATCGAGGTTTGCCTTTTGCTGGGTGAGGATGCGGTCGTAGATCGCGAAGAGAAGGTCGTCCTTTGACTGGAAGTAGTGGTACATCGCGCCCTTGGTGACGCCAGCCTTCTCGACGACCTGTTGCACGCTCGTGTTCGCGTATCCGTTGGCCGCGAAGAGCTCGACGGCAGCCTCTGTGATGTCGTCTACAACTGTGGTTTCTCGCATGCGTCTTTCCTTCGTTCGTGCGGTGGTCATTGTCATCCAACCGGGCTGATGCTGCCGCCGCCGTCAATCACGAGGCACTGGCCTGTGATCCAGCCGGCATCGTCCGAGAGCAAAAACGCCACAGGGCCGGCGACGTCCTCAGGCTCGCCGAGGCGGCGGAGCGGATACTCGGCGGCGACAGCGGATTCCCTGCCCTCGTAGAGCGCGCGGGCGAAGTCCGTCTTGATGACGGCCGGTGCTACGGCGTTGACCCGGATTGCCGGGGCGAGTTCGAAGGCGAGCTGTGTCGTCAGGTTGACGAGGGCGGCCTTGGAGACGCCGTAGAACGCGATTCCCGGACTCGCTGAGAGAGCGGAGATGGACGCGAGGTTGACGACGGAGCGGCTGAGGCCCGCCGCAACGGCGTCGCGGGTCCACTCGAGGGCGGCGACCACGTTCACCTCGAGGATTTTCCGGATGATCGACGGCTCGATTTCGAGAACCGGTCCGTATGCAGGATTGATGCCGGCGTTGTTGACAAGGTAGTCGAGCTGGGCGTGACGTTGCAGGATGTGGGCGAAGACCGCGGCTCGGTGCTCGGGGTCGTCGGCTTTACCGGCAACGCCGCTCGCTCGCTCGGTTCCGAGTTCCGCGATCGCTGCATCCAGCGACTCCTGCTTCCGACCGGTGAGAACGACGTGGGCGCCCTCCGTGACGAGTCGGTGGGCGATGGCCAGGCCAATACCGCGGCTTCCGCCCGTGATCAGGGCCACTCTGCCCTCGAATCGCTGCATTCGCTCCCCTGTGAGTTTTCGCAGCCGGAAGCGCTGATCGCAACCGGCATCCGACGATCGCGAACCGACCAGACGGTATGTGATTAGAGAGACTACACGACGACGTGTGCTCGCGGGGTGAATCGCCGGGTCAGGACTGGGGAGTGGCGTGCGTGAAAAGGCCGCTGTATGCGTTGACCGCCGGTTGCCCGCCGAGATGGGCAAAGAGGACCGTTGAATCCCGTGGGATATCACCGCTCGTGACCAGATCGATGAGGGCGGCCATCGACTTGCCCTCGTAGACCGGGTCGAGAATCACGCCCTCGAGCTGACCCGTGACACGCATGGCGTCGAGAGTCGACGGGACAGGAATGCCGTACCTGTCGCCCGCCCAGCCCTCGAGCACCGTGATCTCGTCGTCCCGCAGCTGTCGCTGAAGTCCGATGAGCGCTGCGGTGGCCCGCGCAATCCGGCCGACCTGCTCGCGTGTCTCGTTGAGCTTCGCGCTCGCGTCGATGCCGATGACGTGCCGACGTGGTCCTCCTGCGTCCTCAAGCGCGGCGAATCCGGCGATCATTCCCGCGAGTGTCGACCCGGTGACGGCACAGACGACGATGGTGTCGAAGAAAACCCCGAGTTCGCGTTCCTGCTGTTCGAGTTCAAACGCCCACCGCGCGAAACCGAGGCCGCCAAGCGGGTGATCGGACGCACCCGCTGGAATCGCATACGGTCGTCCGCCGCGTTCTGTGACGTCAGCGATCGCCCGGTTCCACGATTCCTTCACTCCGATTCCGAATCCCGCGTCCTCGAGTCTCACCTCGGCGCCCATGATCCGGCTGAGCAGGATATTGCCCACGCGATCGGCGAGCGGGTCTGGCCAGTCCACCCACTTCTCCTGGACGAGTACCGCTTTCATGCCGAGTGACGCTGCGACAGCGGCGACCTGTCGAGTGTGGTTCGACTGGTATCCACCGATGGAGACGAGGGTGTCTGCACCCTGTGCGAGAGCGTCGGGAATGATGTATTCAAGCTTGCGCGTCTTATTGCCGCCGTACGCGAGCGGTGAATTGCAGTCTTCGCGTTTCGCCCACACCGCTGCTCCACCAAGGTGGGCGGTCAGGCGCTCGAGCGGGTGGACCGGGCTCGGTCCGAAGGTCAGGGTGTGGCGGGGAAAGTCGGAGAGGGGCATCCCTAGTCCTGTCGCTCGGCGGGTCGGTCGGATGGGAAAACGTCCTCGTCGTCCTCGGCCGGAAGACTGTGCCAGGTGTCGAACGCCACCATTGCGGCACCGTTGACGTCGCCAGCGGCACAGAGTCGAATCAGTTCATCGTGGCGAGCTTCCGAGACGTTGCCATTCACAGAGGAAAAGCGAAGGTGCTCGGCGCGGCGTACGACCGGCGTGAACTGGTCGAGAACGGTTGCAAGCGCCCGATTGCGAGATGCGCGAACCGGGACCCGATGGAGCTCATCGTCGGCGCGAATGGCCGCTTCGATGTCTCCGACAGCGATCGCCATGCCGAAGCGACGGTTCGCGTCGCGCATGGCATCGAGGTCCGCGTCCGTGAGGCGCGCTATGGACTCACGGACGGCGAGTTCGTGCATCGCGCCGACGACACCCCTGGCATCGCGCACAGCGAGCGGGTCGAGGGTGCTGACCGCTGTCGACCGACCGGGCGATGTGACGACGAGTCCGCTCTGTCCGAGCCGCAGTAGCGCTTCTCGGACGGGCGTGCGGCTGACACCGAGCCAGGCGGCGAGCTCCGCATCCCTCAGTTGCTCTCCGGGGGTGAAGGTGCCGTCGACGATCGCGTCTCGAAGCCGGTTGTAGACATCGTCCCTGAGCAGACTTCGGTCGACAGCGGGAGTCACAGGAATAGGCATGCAATATATTGCGCACGCTACCTGACCGAAGTCAATGACGAACGCCGAATTTGCCGCGTCGGATCACGCGGTGAAGGGCGGGAATGGGGCTTGACTGATCAGGGTTGGAGGCGCAATATATCGCATATCAAGATGATGCAGGAGGGCAGTCATGCCAGTCGTCACATTTCAGGTTCCCCTGTGGGCCGAACTCACTGCGGTTGCCCTCGGTTCGCTGCAGGGGGCGCTCTTCGCCGGTTCCCTGCGCGATCGCCGCATCGACCTGCTCGGCATTGCACTCATCGGCATTGGTGTCGCCCTGGGCGGCAGCGTGCTGCGTGACGTGTTCCTCAACGAACTGCCGGTTGCGATGCAGGGCAACTGGTACCTGCCGGTGGCCGCTGTCGCCGCGGTCCTCGGAATGGCGCTGCGGCAGGTCTTCGTGCGGCTGAACCCACTCATCATTGCTCTCGACGCCGTTTCCATCGGTCTCTTCGGAGCTATCGGCACCACCAAAGCTCTCTCGCTGGGTGTTCCCGCCGTGCCTGCCGTATTCGTCGGCGCCCTCTCCGCTGTCGGCGGCTCTGTCGTTCGGGACGTCTCACTCGGCCTGCCGATCGCCGTCATGCAGGTCGGCTCGCTCTACGCCGTCGCCGCGGGAATCGGGAGCACCCTCCTTGTCGCTCTCGTCCCTCTCGGTGTTTCGGTCCCGATGGCCGCGCTGGCCTCCGTCGCCATCACGACAGCCGTTCGCCTCGCCGCCGTCGGCTTCGGCTGGACGATGCCGGAGCAGCGCGCGCTCGGAGTGAGGAGGCGGCTGATGCACCAGTCGGACTGACCTCGTTAGCCGCGAGCGCTCTTCAGCGCAGCGGATGCCGCTGGCATGCGAAGCGAGGACAGCGGAGGGCTGTGGAGCGGCTCCGTTTGCCACCGGGTCTCGAACGTCGATGCCGCGAGGTCGAGCACGAGATGCAGCCGGTGAGGGGTCTCGACGAAGATCACGTCGATGGCGAGCTTCATACCGCCGAGCTGCCAGCCTGCACTCGCCGAGGTCGCGTCGCTTGTGGCCCAGCCCCCGAATCGGGCCGGCACCGCGAGGCGGCCCTCCGGCTCGATGAGAGTCACGGTGAACTCAGAGGGGTCAGCACCCGGTTCGAGAAGAATGCGCACAAGCTGCGGATACGTGCTCAACGAAGCGGGTGAGAAGGTGGAACCTTCGAGAAGGCGGTCGCTCGCACCCGGTTCGAGCGGGGCGAGAGAACGCGACGCAAGCTGTGCGGCGAGCGCGGCATCCGTTTCTGAATCGCCACGCTCGGTGCCTGGGGCGCCGATCGCGGGAAGCACGTGCTCCCACGCCAGGTTGAGGACGGCCTGCATGTCTTCGCTCTGGCCGGTCATGGCCAGGACGACCCGATGTTCGGGCAGCACGACGGCGAACTGGCCGTATGCACCGTCGCCCCGGTAGCCGTGACGCGCCATCCAGAACTGGAAGCCGTAGCCCTGGGTCCAGTCGGATGCCGGATCGCTTCCGTTGGATACCTGCTGCTGAGTTGCCGCGTCCACCCACGAAGCCGGGAGCAGCTGGGTGCCGTTCCACTCGCCGCGCTGCAGATACAGCTGACCGAGCTTTGCAATCGCCTCGGTTCTTGCGTGCAGGCCACTGAATCCGATGTCGTAGCCGGCGGCATCCTGAATCCATCCGACGGTGTCGATGCCGAGCGGATCAAAAAGCCGAGGCCGCAGGTAGTCGGTGAGCGACTGCCCGCTCGCACGCTGAACGATTCTGCCTGCGGTGTAGGTGCACGGCTGGTTATAGGCGAATACGGTGCCCGGCTCGTCATCGGGAGGGAGCAACAGGAATCCCCGCACGAGGTTGTCCGGGTCGATGGCCAATGCCCGGTCGAGCGTTTCC
>JAZQRG010000234.1:0-5657 GCA_045629445.1 Mycetocola sp.
ATGGGGTCAAGCTCGCCGATCGAGAACACGTCCCGCTCGCGAGCTTTCATGTAGGGAGCGAGGCCACCGTCGTCGGTGGTGCCGTACTGGTGCACCCGGTCGGAGCAGTAGTTGTCGCTGCCCTCAAGGCAGTTCCGGCACTCCCCGCACGGGGAACCCGAAAGAACGACCACGTTCTCGCCAACGGCGACCTTTTTCACTTCGAAGCCAGTAGCTATGACCTTGCCGACGTTCTCGTGGCCGAGGGTGTAAGCCCCCTTCCAGGGACCGAAGTGTGCTCCGTTATCCATGATCTCTAGGTCGGTGCGGCAGATGCCGGCCGCGCTCATCTTGAGGAGAACCTCGTGTGGTGCGGGCTCCGGGACTGGCACCTCGGCCCACTCAGGAGACGCGCCGCGCTCGAGGATGCGGTAAGCGTTCATAGTGGCCGGAGTCGTGTTCGACATGACGTGCCTTTCTCTTGATTCTGTCATTCGGGCGGGCGCGAAGCGATCGCTCGCAACCGCCCGACGGCATCTTGTAGGTCTCGTCGAAAAACTCCGCCGTCATCTGCGGCAAAGGAGCATGCGGATAGACGCCGCCATCGTTCGTCAGAATCGAAGGCAGACCGAAGGGCTCCGCGGCGGCCGCCACAACATCTGCATGGATGTGAGGCTCAGACACGTCGGCGACGACAGCTGCCGCCCCGGGCACCGCCTCGGCAACTATCGATGGCGTCTGTGGGTTTCGGTCCACCACGACAACCTTCGCCCCAGCCTCATCCAACCGACGCGCGATCGCCGTGCCCATGCCAGACGCGCCGCCTGTCACGATAGCCACCCGGCCCTCAAGGTTCAGCAATTCTGACCGAGTCATGAGATCGCTCGTTCATTGGCAGTGGCAGACACTCCTGGCCCTTCTGGTTGTCGTGTACCGACCGATCGAGTGTATGTGTCCCGGACCACAGTGTCAACGACTCGCCCTCGGCGAACAAGGGGTGGCGAGGCCATCGATTCGCGGTCCAGTCCGGGTGTGCTGGCAACGGTGGAACCCCTCAGTTTCACCAGCGATGGGTATGAAGACTCGCGGCGATCCGGGACCGTTGAACGATCAGGTCACGACGAGGATCAGACAGCAACTTCCCCTCAGGAGCGGGACCATCAGGCTCAACGGCCCGCAGGTGCCGATGCCGCAAACGCGGCGAGCGCGAGGGGCTCGGCGTCAATGGGATCGGACTTGCCCGGTCACGGCTATCTCGGCGTGCGCCAGGCTTGAGACGGGTCGGCACCCGAATCACCGCGCTGGCTAGCAGTTAGGTCAGACTCCAAGCACCGGGTCAGGTGCCTGCAATCCCCCACCGCGAATCGGACCCTTGGTGGTGTCGTGGTCAGCGAACTGCGTGGAGCATTCCACCAGCGCGAGATGACCATCCCGCTCGGCGGGCACAGTCGTGGTCCCAAGCCGCCGTCCCACTTCGTCAAGCACGACCACAGTCTGGGTGCACTTGTGGGAGTCGGTGCCGATAATGACGATTGACGCGAAGAAGGCCGACGCCGACTTCAAGATCGCGTACGCTCGTCGCAGTTTGGCGACGTCCTTATTTGGCTGGCGGACCCCGGCGATGTCCTCGCTGCTCTTGCCCGGCCGTGTTGCCCGGTCGACCTCAGCATGCCGCATCCATTTGCGCAGCGACTCTGGCGAGGGTGATCTCGAGCTTCGCGATCGACCTGATTGCCGCGTACTCGGTCTCGTAGTCGAACAAATCAGCTTCCCGGTCATCCCAGGTGGCTTTTCCTTCTCATGCAGACGGCGAAGCCACGGACGCCCGACCAGGGATTCCCCGGTCGGGCGCCTCGCACTGCCCTCGCCACGCATGAGTGCTGTTCACGTGATCTCGACCCCGACCGCCATACAGGCGGCCTGCGGCCAGGACCCAGCTGTCAGCCGGTGCCCACGGTAGGCCCGTCCGTTGTGGAGAGGTACTGGGCCTCGACCTCGTCGATGCGGCCGCGGATGTCGACGGCCGTGCCCTCCATGACGACAGACCCGCGGCGCATCACGTATGCGCGGTCGGCATATGACAGGATCCTGCGGATCTGCTGCTCCACGATCACCATCGCCACTCCGCCATCAGCGGCCTGTCGCAGTGCCTCGAGCAGTCGGTCGACGATCTTCGGGGCCAGTCCCAAGGACAGCTCATCAGCGAGGAGCACCCGAGGCTGAGCAGCCAGAGCCCGGGCGAGGGTGAGGATCTGCTGCTCGCCGCCGGACAGCAGCCCGGCGCGTTGCTTGAGCAGCGGCTTGAGCTCGGGGAAGAGCTCAAGTGCCGGCTCCACTCCCCCGCGACCGATCGCCAGGTTGTCGCGCACGGAAAGCCCGTAGATGACCGAGCGCTGCTCGGGCACGAGGGCCAGCCCTTGCCTCGCGCGCTGATAGAGCGGGCCGGAAACCGGGCTTCCCGAGAGCCAGACCTGGCCCGACATGGGACGCAGAGCACCAGAGAGCCCGAGCAGTGTGGTGGTCTTGCCGGCTCCGTTCGCTCCCAAGACGGTGACGATCTCACCGGGCCGGACGAACAGATCGAGCTCGTTCACCGCGGGGAGGGACCCATATCCCAGGCTGAGGCCCATGCACGCCAGCACCGCTCCCTCAGGACCAGCGTCCTGCGAAGAGTCCTTCGCGGCTCGTTCGTGACCGATCATGCGTCTGCCTCCTTTGAGATATCTGCCGTTGCGCCTGCTGTCACGCCTGTCAGGGCCGGGGTGGCGCCGCCGTCGACCTCCTCGGTGCTCGCGCCGAGATAGGCGGCGATCACGGACGGCGTGTTCCTGACCTCCTCCGGTGTGCCGGTGGCGAGATGCTTCCCGAAGCTGATCGCGACGATCCGGTCGGAGACGCCCATGACCAGCTCGACATCGTGCTCGATGAGCAGGATGCCCAGACCCCACTGCTCGGCCAGACGCCGGATGAGGTGCGCCAGCTCCCGGGTGTCGTCCGCGCCCAGACCAGCTGCCGGTTCGTCCAGCAGGAGCACCGACGGCGAGGCAGTGACGGCCCGCGCGATGGCGACCAGGCGACGGACACCGTAAGGAAGTTCGGCGGGATAGCGGTCGAGATAGGGACGCAGTCCGAACTCGTCGATCGCCGCCGATGCGGCGGACGAGTGCGGCACCCTCTTGGGCCACACCATGTCCCGCAGGTAGCTGAGCTTGTCGTGCGGGTCGGCTCCCAGCTGCAGATTCTCTGCGACAGTGAGGTCCTCGATGAGTTCCAGGGACTGGAAGGAGCGCGTCATGCCCGCGCGAGCACGGCTCGAGGCATTCGTCCGGGAGACGTCCTTCCCAGCCAGTGTCACGCTGCCGCCGGCGGTGCTGACGAAGCCTGTCGCCGCATCGATCAGGGTCGTCTTCCCGGCGCCGTTCGGCCCGATCAGGCCAACGACCTCCCCCGGATTGACCGTGAGACTCACGGAGTCGAGCGCAGTTACGGCGCCGAAGCGGACCGTCACATCGTTGAGCACCAGGCTCTGGGGCTCGACCCGGTGGACAGGACCCTCGTCAAGCTCTTCAGCGGTCGCAACGTCCGAGGGTGTGGAAGCCTCCCCCCGCTCAGGCGACGAGGACTGGGGACGAAGACGCCGTTTGATCCACTGGTACTGGTCCGAGAGCGCGGCGCTGATGCCGTGCGGGTTCAGGATCACGGTCAGGATCAGCACAAGCGCCAGGATGAAGGAGAACTGGTCGCCCAGCTCGGCCCAGATGTCGATCAGCTCCACGATGAGGCCACCGGGGACCATCAGTCCGCCCTGCAAGCCGCCGGTCAGGAACCCGACGCCACCGATGACCGTGGACAGGACCACGTTGATGGAGCCAGCAGTGTCGAACTGGTCGAACACGATGTTCGGGTAGACAAAGGCCAACAGGATGCCGCCGAGCGCGGCGAGTGCGGCGGACACGGTGAAGGCGTAGACCTTGACCGCAACCGCGCTGATGCCCAGGCTGGCTGCAGCGCGTTCGTTGCCTCGAACAGCGATCAATCGCCGACCCACCCGTCCTCGTCGGATGTTGGCGACCAGGATCAGCCCCGCGATGAGGGCGAGGAGGACCACGATGGCGTAGCGGCGCGGTTCGTTCCAGGCCGAGACGTCGGTACCGAACAGGGTGGGCTCGGGGATGATCGTGCCCCTGATCGGCCCGCCGGTGAAACGGCTGTTCGACAAGATCACCGCGGCGAACACCGAGGAGAATCCGAGGGTGACAACAGCCAAGTTCACGCCCCTGACCCGAACCGCGGGCAGGCCGACCACGACACCTGCCACGGTCGCGGCGGCCACGCCGGCGGCCACCGCGGCTGGGAAGGGCCAGTTGGCCGCGTCGGCCAGACGGCTTGCCGTCCAGGCACCAAGTCCAGCGAAGGCGAACTGCGCCAGACTCAGCTGGCCGGCCATACCCACGAGCAGCACGACCGACAGACAGATGAGTGCGAAAGCCGCGCTGGCCGCGAACGCCACTTGCCAGTTGCTCTCTGTGAGGAAGATGAACGCGACACACACGGCGACGAAGATCACGATCGCTCGCCACGAGACCTGCGCCTTGCCCAGACGCGGGAGGCGATCAGAGGTGTGCGAACGCAGAGGAAGGGCGCGACCCCGGAAGACCTGGAGCAGAATGATGACCAAGAACGGCACCGCGACGTTCCAGCCAGTGGCGGACACGTAGTTCGTGACTTCTGCCTCCATCACTCCCAGTGCGAGACCACCTGCGACGGTGAGCGGCAGCGAGTTGAAGCCGCCGATGAGGCACACCGCGAGGGCGGGCACGATCAGCGAGGACGGCGCGTGGGGGTCCAGGCCGGTGATGGAGACCAGCAGCACACCGGCGACGCCGGCCAGGGCCCCGCCGATGGCCCAGTTGGCCAGCGAGAGAAGGGTGGGCGACCACCCCATCGAGGCAACGGCAAGCTCGTTCTCGGCGACCGCGGTCGTTGCAGCTCCGAAGCGGGTCCGCGAGTACAGCAGCGCCAGAGGGATGGCGAGAGCGATCACGATGAGGAAGATCGCAAGTCGGTCGGCGCCGATGACCACGTCGTCAGTCAGCTTGATGGGATCCACCGGCAAGAAGCCGTCGACGAAGTGGCCGGTCCGGCCGTACCGGAGAAGCGCCGCTGCCTCCACAGCGCTCATGACGCCAAGAGTGGCGATCACGCGCGCTAGGGGCGACGCCTTTCGCATCGGGTACAGCACGCAGGTCTGGATTAGGAGCGAGCCCACGACGGCGGCCAGCACACCGAGCACGACAGCTGTCAGAGCACCGTGGCTCTCGGCTAACTCGTAGTACACGGCGGCGGCGATCAACACCAGAGCACCGTGGGCGAAGTTCACGATGCCCGAGCCTCGGTACACCACGGTGATCCCCAGCGCAACCAGCGCGTAGATGCCACCTGCCCCGAGGCCGATGAAGAGAAAGCTGATGAAATCTGTCATTACCGATCACTCTCGTCTGTGGTTCTGCTCGTACCGACCGTGCGGAGGCCTGCCTACGGCAGGCCCCCGCCTCACCACGGTTGGCCCGGGAACCCCGGGCCAACCGCCCTAACCCGTCACTTTGTGAACAGCGGCACGAACGGATTTTCGGACGGGATCTCGACGAACTTGCCGTCCTCGAACATCATCGCCGTGG
>JAZQRG010000235.1:0-7474 GCA_045629445.1 Mycetocola sp.
TAGCCGATGAGATTTCCGCGCACGACCTGTATCTCGCGGGGCGAGAGCGTTGTCAGGACCCGGCCCTCGAACAGGATCTGTCCTGCGGTGACCTAGCCGGTTCCCGGCAGCAGGTCAATGATCGACTGCGCGGTCGTTGACTTGCCCGATCCCGACTCGCCGACGATCGCGAGCGTCTGGCCTGCGTACAGCGTGAGGTCGACACCACGGACAGCGGGCACGATGCCGCGCTGCGTCTGGAATCCGACCTCGAGGTCGCGGATCTGGAGGAGCGGTTCGGAGGAAGAGTCGTACGGCGAACCGACGGCTTCGGTTACTGGCTGGCTCATCGACGTGCCCTCGCCTTCGGGTCGAGTGCATCACGGACGACATCGCCGAGCATGAGGAACGAGAGCACGGTGAGTGAGAGTGCCGCTGCCGGGTAGAGCAGCGTCTGCGGGCTGGTCCGGATCGATGTCCGAGCCTGGCCGATGTCATTTCCCCAGGACATCACGCTGGGCGGAAGCCCGATACCGAGGAACGACAGGGTGGACTCGGCAACGATGAACGTACCGAGTGACACTGTCGCGATCACGATCACAGGAGCGATCGCGTTCGGGATCACGTGACGGAGAAGAATCTTGAACCTCGACACACCAAGGGCAACGGATGCCATGACGTAGTCGGAGTTCTTTGCACTGAGCACCGCTCCGCGCATGATGCGAGCGACCTGTGGCCACGCGAAGATCGAGAGGACGAGGGCAACGGTGATCGGCGTGCGGTTCGGGAGAACGCTCATCAGCACGATGGCGCCGAGAACGGTGGGGATGGCGAAGAAGATATCGCCGAGACGCGAGACGAGCGAGTCGAGGAACCCACCGTAGAAGCCCGCCAGCGAACCGATGACGATTCCGACGAGGGTCACGAGGAGCGTCGCGAGCAGGCCGACGGTGACGGACGCCTGCGTGCCGAAAATAACGCGCGAGTAGACATCACAGCCCTGTCGGGTGAACCCGAGCGGGTGTCCTGCTTCTGGGCCTCCGTTGCTGTTCGCGAGGAGACAGTTCGCGTTCGGCGCGACCGAGGTGAAGAGCGACGGGAACATCGCGACGACGGCGATGATCACGATGAGGACAGCGGAGATCCAGAAGGTGGGCCGACGACGCATCGACTCCCAGGCATCCGCCCACGTGCTGCGGGCTTTCTGCGACTCGTCGAGTTTGTCGATTGCAGCAACCGGGGTCTCCTCGAGTGGAGCGACGTAGTGACCCTGCGAAGCGTATTTCTTATTTTGCATAGCGAATCCTTGGGTCAAGTGCCGCGTAGAGCAGGTCGACGAGCAGGTTGGCGACCACGAAGATGATCACCATGACGGCGATGAACGACACGACGGTCGGCCCTTCGCCGAGGGTGATCGCCCGGTAGACGGTTCCACCGACACCGTTGATGTTGAAGATGCCCTCTGTGACGATCGCTCCGACCATGAGCGCGCCGAGGTCAACACCGAGGTAGGTGACGACGGGCACGAGGGAGTTGCGCAGCACGTGAACAGTGACGACCCGGCGTCGTGAGAGGCCCTTTGCGGTCGCGGTGCGCACGAAGTCTGCGTTGAGGTTGTCGGCGACACTCGCACGGGTGAGCCGCACGATGTATGCGAACGAGACGGATGCCAGCACGAGGGCCGGGAGGATCAGCTCGCTCCATGGCGCGTCGCCGGACACTGTCGGTCTGAACCAGCCCAGCTGGATTCCGAAGACATACTGCGCGACGAAACCGATAACGAACGTTGGCACGGAGATGAGCAGGAGGCTCACGACGAGTGCGCTCGTGTCGAACCACTTGCCCTTGCGGAGTCCGGCGATGAGGCCGACGAGGATTCCGGCGAAGGCTTCGAATACGAGCGCGAGAAGCGCGAGTCGAGCGGTCACCGGGAACGCGGATGCCATGACGTCGGCGACGGGGCGGCCAGAGTATGTGGTTCCCAGGTCACCCTGGAAGAGACCAGCGATGTACAGGAAGTACTGGACGATGAACGGCTTATCGAGGTTGTACTCGGCTCGGATCTGCGCGATCACGCTCGGAGCGGGAGGTCGATCACCGAAGAGCGCCGCGATCGGATCCCCTGGGAGGGAAAAGACCATGAAGTAGATGAGGAATGTTGCCCCGAAGAACACGGGGATCATCTGGAGGATGCGTTTACCTGTGTACCAGAGCATCAGGTTGTTTCGCCGGGTCGAACGTACATGAATGTCACAATCACTGGAGAAGTCTAATCAGTAAAGTGTCCGGGGCAGATTCGCCCCGGACACTTTACGTATTCGGTCTGGGCTCGGTGAGCCTAGCCCTTGGTGATCTGGTGGTACAGCGGAACGGAGTCCCAACCGAATACCACGTTGTCGACGGTGTCAGCCGAGACGCCGGTCACGTTGGAGTACCACAGCGGGATGGCCGGGAGGTCCTTGAGCAGGACTTCCTGTGCTTCCTGGTACTTCGCGGTTGCGTCTTCGACGTTGTCAGCGCTCGCGCCTTCCTTGAGGAGGTTGTCGAACTCTTCGCTCGAGTAGTCCTCGTAGTTCGATCCGGCACCGGTCTGGTACAGCGGAGCGAGGAAGTTGTACAGCGACGGGTAGTCGGCCTGCCATCCGGCGCGTGTTCCACCGGTGAGCTTGTCGTTGTCGCGGTCGTCGATCGCAGCAGCGAACGTCGGGTACGGCTTGCCCTGAGCGGTGATGCCGAGCGTGTTGGCGATGCTGTTGGTCACAGCGTCGACCCAGCCCTGGTGGCCACCGTCGGAGTTGTAAGCGATGTCGAAGACGGTGTCACCGTAAGGTGCAATCGCGTCGGCTTCTGCCCACAGCTTCTTGGCTTCGTCGGGGTTGTAGTCGAGCACTTCAGCGCCCTCGAGCTTGTCGGTCCAGCCGTCGATCACCGGTGAGGTGAAGTCGGTGGCCGGGGTGCGGGTGCCCTGGAAGATCACGTCGGTGATCTCTTCGCGGTTGATCGCCATCGAGATGGCGGCACGACGGAGCTTGCCTTCTTCGCCGCTCCAGTGCTCCAGGTAGTAAGGCATGTTGAAGCCCTGGAAGATCGCGGCAGCCTGGTTGACAGCACGGTCGCCGAAGTCGCTCTCGTAGGTCTCGAATGCCGAGTCCGGGATAGCGTCGAGAACGTCGAGGTTTCCACCGAGAACGTCTGCGTATGCGGCGTCCTGCGTCGCGTAGAAGATGATCTCGAGGCCACCGTTGACGGGCTTGCGCAGGCCGTCGTAGTCCGGGTTGGTCACGAGGTTGATCTTCTCTTCGTGAACCCAGGCGCCTTCGCCGTCAAGCATGTACGGGCCGTTGCCGATCGGGTTCTCGCCGAAGGCTTCCATGTCCTCGAGTGCGACGCTCGGCAGCGGCATGAATGCCGTGTAGCCGAGGCGAAGCGGCCAGTCGGCCTCAGGAACGGAGAGTTCGACGGTGAAGGTCTTGTCGTCGACAACCTTCAGTCCAGACATCTCCTCAGCGAGAGGGGCGCCAACCTGAAGCGGGTTGCCGTCTTCGTCAACAGCACCGCTGGGGTCGTCGACTGCGTTCTGCAGGTCGCTGAATCCGACAATGTTGTCGAAGAAGTACGATCCACCCTGAGCGTTGTCGTACAGCGCTGCGTAGTTCCACGCGTCGACGAACGAGCTCGAGGTGACTTCCTCGTCGTTGGTGAAGGTCCAGCCATCCTTGAGGGTGACGGTCCAGTTGGTGGCGTCGTCCGACTCGATGGACTCGGCGACCTCGTTCTCGATGGCGCCGTCGGCGTCATACGAAACGAGTCCGGCGAAGATCGAGGTCATGATCTTGCCGCCACCGGTTTCGGTGGTGTTAGCGGGAAGCAGAGACATCTGCGGCTCGCTGCCGTTGGTGGTGATGATTGCGTCGTTGTCTGCCCCCGACGATTTCTCAGTCGAGCCACCGCTGTTGCTGCAGCCGGTCAGCGCCAGGGCGCCGGCAGACAACAGCGCGATGGCACTAAGGCCTACGCGTGATCTTTTCAATTTTCCTCCTGTGCGAGTGCGCACGGCAGACAGAATTGTGCCCCGACTGCGGTGCTGGATACAAAGAACCCTAAGTAGCGCAAGCCCCATCTGCAAATTTGTCGGGTGAATCGTTACTTACCGGAAATGTGAATTGCAGATTCTTGTTGGATTTGCACGTTTTCTGCACGTCGACCGTCTCGCACGCAATTCTTCGGCGAAGATGGCCTCAGGGACGGGGGTGAGTCGAAATGATCAGCAGCGCACGGAGCCGCGCGTGGTGGGAAATCGCGATCGTCCTCGGGCTCTCGGTCGGGGCATCCGCTGTCTATTCCCTCGTCTCGATCGTGGCTCGGCTGACGGCCGGGACGCCCCTCTCCGAGCAAAGCACAAGCCTGAATCCGTCACGCAATCCGCGTGAGTGGCTCGACTTCACGTACCAGTTCCTCGGGATCTTCTTCGAACTCTTCGTCGTCGCACTCGCCCTGTACCTGCTCTGGACCGCTCGCGAAAGCGGCGCAGCGAGGATCGGCCTTACGGTGAAAGAGCCCTGGCGGGATATTCGGAGGGGTGTGACCCTCTTTCTCGTCATCGGCATCCCGGGCATCGCCCTGTATCTCGCCGGTCGTCTCCTCGGCATCACCGTTGCAATCGAAACATCGCCGCTCGAGACGTACTGGTGGACCGTGCCGATGCTCGTCTTCTCCGCGCTGCGCGCCGCGCTCGTCGAGGAGGTCATCGTCGTCGGCTATCTGTTCACCCGGCTGAGGGAACGTGGGTGGTCCGACTGGACGATCATCCTGTCGACAGCGCTGCTCCGCGGCAGCTACCACCTCTACCAGGGCATCGGCCCGTTCATCGGAAACGTCGCGATGGGGATTGTCTTCGGCTGGTGCTACCGCAAGTGGGGCAGGGTAATGCCCCTCGTCATTGCGCACCTGCTGCTCGACGTTGTGTCGTTCGTCGGCTATCCCCTGGCCGTCGGCCTGTTCCCCGAGTTTTTCGCAGCGCCCGGCTGAGCCTGCCCACCTCTTGTTTGGCTGCGCAACAAACCACTAGTGTTGCCCCAGCGCACAGGGTGGTGCGCCGCGCAACGCAGCGCGAACTTGAGGAGGACCATGCCACACGACGACACGGGTACCCACACCCCAGGAACGACTATCGACTACATAGCGATCGAGGAGTCACCTGACTTCATCGCTCACAAGCGCACGCACAGGAGCTTCGTCTTCCCGCTCGCGGTTGCCTTTCTGCTCTGGTACTTCGCCTACGTGCTGCTCGCGGACTACGCGCACGAGTTCATGTCGACGAAGGTCATCGGCAACATCAACATCGGTCTGATCCTCGGACTCAGCCAGTTCGTCACTACGTTCGCCATCACCACCTGGTACGTCTCGTTTGCCAACCGCAAACTCGACCCCGCCGCCGAGAAATTCCGCAAAGAACTTGAGGAGGCTGAGCGAGCATGACTGTTGGCGACCCGATCCTGAACATCTCCATCTTCGCGGCGTTCGTCGTCGTGACCCTCATCATCGTCATTCGTGCGTCACGCTCGAACAAGACGGCGAATGACTTCTACGCTGCAGGTCGCTCGTTCAGCGGTGGCCAGAACGGAACCGCGATCGCGGGCGACTACCTGTCGGCGGCGTCATTCCTCGGCATCTGCGGCGCTATCGCCGTCAACGGTTACGACGGCTTCCTCTACTCCATCGGCTTCCTGGTTGCGTGGCTCGTCGCGCTCCTTCTCGTCGCGGAACTGCTGCGGAACACCGGCAAGTTCACGATGGCGGATGTCCTCTCGTTCCGTCTCAAGGAACGTCCGGTCCGCCTCGCGGCCGCTACGGCAACACTCGCGGTGTGCTTCTTCTACCTGCTGGCCCAGATGGCCGGCGCTGGCGGGCTCGTGTCGCTGCTCCTCGGAGTGAACGACCGAGTCGGACAGTCCGTTGTCATCGCCGTTGTCGGCGTGATCATGATCGCCTACGTGCTCATCGGCGGCATGAAGGGTACGACCTGGGTGCAGATCATCAAGGCCGTTCTCCTTATCGCCGGTGCGGGCGTCATGACCGTCTGGGTGCTCGCGCTCAACGGCTTCAACCTCTCGGCACTCCTTGGCCAGGCCGTGGCGGTTGCCGGAGAAGACATCCTCAACCCGGGCGCGCAGTACGGCGCAACGGGAACGTCGCGCCTCGACTTCGTGTCGCTCGCGCTCGCTCTCGTACTCGGAACGGCCGGTCTCCCCCACGTGCTCATGCGGTTCTACACGGTGCCGACGGCGAAGGAAGCCCGACGCAGCGTGGTGTGGGCGATCTGGCTCATCGGGCTGTTCTACCTGTTCACCCTCGTGCTCGGCTACGGCGCCGCGTACCTCGTCGGCAAGGACACCATCCTCGCCGCTCCGGGTGGCGTGAACTCGGCGGCACCGCTGCTCGCGTTCGAGCTCGGCGGATCCATCCTCCTCGGCATCATCTCGGCGGTCGCGTTCGCAACAATCCTCGCGGTTGTCGCCGGTCTCACGATCACGGCGGCGACGTCATTCGCTCACGACGTCTACGCCAATGTGATCAAGAAGGGCGCTGTTCCGCCCAACGGCGAGGTGAAGGTCGCTCGCATCACCGTCGTGGTGATCGGACTTCTCGCGATCGCCGGTGGCATCGGCGTTCAGGGGCAGAACATCGCGTTCCTCGTCGCTCTTGCCTTCGCCATCGCGGCGAGCGCGAACCTGCCGACGATCCTGTACTCGCTGTTCTGGCGCAAGTTCACCACCCGTGGTGCACTGTGGAGCATGTACGGCGGATTGGGATCTGCACTCCTGTTGATCATCCTGTCCCCGGTCATCTCCGGTGCGGAGACGTCGATGCTTCCTGGCGCAAACTTCGCAATCTTCCCGCTGAACAACCCGGGAATCGTGTCGATCCCGCTGGGCTTCCTGCTCGGCTGGCTGGGTACGGTCACCTCGAAGGTCAAGGAAGACCCGCGCATCGCCGCCGAGATGGAGGTGCGCTCTCTCACCGGACACGGTGCGGAGAAGGCCTCGTCGCACTAGGTCGGTCAACCAAAACTCACCCCATCCGCGATTCGCGGGTGGGGTGAGTTTTTGCGCCCGCATCCGGCGTTTGCTCGTCCTGGGCGGGTGGGGCGAGTATTTTCTCCTCAGCTCAAACAATGGGAGGAAGGCGCGAAAACACTCACCCCACCCGTTTGATGGGTGCCTCACCCAGAGAAAGCCGCGGTGGGCGGTTAACAGGCCTCCGCCTACTCGAACGCCTCGGGCGGCGGGCAGGCGCAGACGAGGTTACGGTCGCCGTACGCGTTGTCGACGCGCCGCACGGGTGGCCAGTACTTCGTCCGCACGAGCGACTTCACCGGGTACACAGCCTGTTCGCGGGAGTAGGCGTGGTCCCACTCCCCCACGATGACCGACTGCGCGGTGTGAGGTGCGTGCACCAGTGGGTTGTCGTTTGCCGGCCAGGTTCCTGCGTCGAC
>JAZQRG010000236.1:0-14638 GCA_045629445.1 Mycetocola sp.
TGCGCCCTTGTCGAAGCCCTTGACCTTGCCCTTCGAGTCCTTCTCGAGAAGCGTGCCGTACTCAGCAAGCTTGTGGAGGTTCTCGCTGCGGTAGAACCGGTCAGGGAAGGCCGCGTGGTGGGTGTCGAGCACGTGAGCGCCGACCTTGAGCCCGACGAGGTCGAGCAACTGCGACGGCGGCATGGGCAGCCCGAGCGGGGCGAGAGCCTCGTCTACTGTCGCGAAGCTCGTGCCTGAATCGACGGCGAACATTGCTTCACCGAGCACCTTCGCGAGCACGCGGTTGACGACGAAGCCCGGGGTGTCCCGCGTGATCACCGCGTTCTTGCGCAGTGCCTTTGCGGTCGCCATCGCGGTTGCCAGCGCCTCGTCTGTCGTCTTCGGTGTCTTGACGACCTCGATGAGCGGCATGACCGCAACCGGGTTGAAGAAGTGGAAACCGACGAGACGTTCGGGGTGAGCGAGCTTCGCCCCGATCTGCTCGACCGACAGCGACGAAGTGTTGGTCGCAAGGATCGCGGTTTCGGAGATGTACTGCTCGACGTCGGCGAAGACATCCTGCTTCACACCGAGCTCTTCGAAAACAGCCTCGATCACCCAGTCGCAGTCGGCAAAGTCGCGCTTGTCAGTTGTTCCGGAGACCAGCGCGTTAAGCCGGTTGGCCTCGTCGGGGGAGATGCGCTTCTTCCCGAGCAGGGTGGAGATCTCTCCGCGGATGTAATCCAGTCCCTTGTCGACCCGGCCCTGGTCCAGGTCGGTGATGACGACGGGGACCTGCAGCCTGCGGACGAAGAGGAGCGCGAACTGGCTGGCCATGAGGCCGGCGCCGATCACACCGACCTTCGTGACCTTCTGGGCGAGTGCCTTGTCCGGCGCGCCCGCTGGCCGCTTCGCGCGCTTCTGGACGAGGTTGAACGCGTAGTTGCTGGCCTGGAACTGGTCACCCGTTGCGAGGTCAGCGAGTGCAGCATCTTCCCGCGCGAAACCCTCTGCGCGGGTGCCGCTCTTGGCGGCCTTGAGCAGATCGAGGGCGACGTACGGCGCCTCGGGCACAGTGCCGATCTTCGACTCGAGCATCTTCCTGGCGATGCCGACGGCAGCATCCCACTTGACGAGCCGTTCGACCTTTCCAGGCTGGTTCTTTCGGACCACCTTTGTTGTGCCGTCGAGGACACCAGCGGCCCAGCGAAGCGAGTCCTCCAGGAATGTCGCCGCGGGGAAGATCGCGTCTGCGATACCCAGATCGAACGCCTCCTGTGCCTTGAGCATTCGGTTCATCTTGAGCGGGTTTTCGATGACGACCTTGAGGGCGTTCTCGATGCCGATGAGGTTCGGCAGCAGATACGCGCCACCCCAGCCGGGGATCAGGCCGAGGAAAACCTCGGGCAGTGCGATCGCCGGTGCGCTCGCATCGATCGTGCGGTAGTTCGCGTTGAGACCGATCTCGAGTCCGCCGCCAAGGGCAAGACCGTTGATGAATACGAAGGAGGGCACACCGAGAGAGTCGAGCTTGCCGAAGGTAAAGTGGCCCAGCTGGCCGAGGAGCACCGCAGACTCGCGAGAGGTGATCTCGCTCACTTTACTGAGATCGGCACCCGCAGCGAGGATGAACGGCTTTCCCGTGATCGCAACACCGTGAATCTCGCCACGGCTGGCGCGCTCCTTCTGCTCGTCGAGGACTTTGCCGAGCTCGAGGAGGGTGATCGGACCGAGGGTGTTCGGACGGGTGTGATCACGCCCGTTGTCGAGAGTGACGAGGGCGAGTACTTGCCCTCCCGGCAACGTGACGTCGCGGACAAAGGAGTGGGTGACGACTTCGTCGGCGCTCAGTTCAACGAGCGGGGAGAAATCGAGAGTGGAGTAATCGGTCATCGCGGTTACTTCTTTCCCTTCCAGTTCGGGTTTTCCCAGATGACGCTGCCGCCCTGACCGAGGCCGACACACATGGCGGTGAGGCCGTAACGAACGTCGGGGCGCTCAGCGAACTGTGCGGCGAGCTGGTTCATCAGGCGGACGCCCGACGCGGCGAGGGGGTGACCAACGGCGATTGCACCGCCCCACTGGTTGACGCGTGGGTCGTCATCGTCAATACCGAAGTGATCGAGGAGCGAGAGGACCTGGATCGCGAATGCCTCGTTGAGTTCGAACAGGCCGATGTCGTCGATCGTGAGTCCGGCCTTGCGCAGCGCCTTCTCCGTCGACGGGACGGGGCCGATGCCCATAATCTCCGGTTCGACACCGGCAAACGCAAAGCTGACCATTCGCATCTTCGGCTTCAGACCGAATTCCTTGACGGCGGATCCGCCGGCGAGGAGGCTCACCGTCGCTCCATCGGTGAGGGGCGATGCGGTCCCAGCAGTGACCCGGCCGTGTGGACGGAACGGCGTCTTGAGGTTCGCCAGTCCCTCCATCGTGGTCTCGGGGCGTGTGCCCTCATCGCGCGTCGCAAGTCCCCAGCCCGATTCGCTGCGGATGGCAACGGGAATCAGATCCGGCTGAATCTTGCCAGCGTCGTAAGCGGCCTGCAGCTTGTGCTGGCTGCGCATGCCAAACCGGTCCGCCCGCTCCTTGGTGAGGTGGGGGAAACGGTCGTGGATTCGCTCGGCCGTCTTGCCCATGTCGAGTGCGTCGGCAGAGACGAGCTTCTCGCTCAGGAATCGCGGGTTCGGATCGGCGTCCGCACCAAGCGGGTGTCGACCCATGTGCTCGACGCCACCGGCGATGGCGAAGTCGTACGCCCCGAACCCGATCGCACTTCCGACCTGGGTCACCGCGGTCATCGCTCCGGCGCACATGCGGTCGATCGCGTACCCCGGCACAGACTGAGGCAGACCTGCCAGCAGTGCCGTCGTCCGGCCGAGAGTCAGCCCCTGGTCACCCTGCTGCGTGGTCGCAGCAATGGCGACCTCATCGATGCGGTCCTTGGGGACAGACGGGTTTCGCTCGAGCAGCCCGATCATCGCCTTCACGACCAGATCGTCCGCCCGGGTGTTCCAGTACATGCCTTTTTGTCCGGCGCGACCGAAGGGGGTTCGCACTCCATCAACAAAAAAGACGTCAGCTATTTCGGCCACTTTGCCTCCCAATAATTCAATCCGGATTCGAGCCTAGGAGCGGCGAAATCCTCCGCCGCATCCTTTGATTCTTCCTACGACTCGGTTTTCTCCAGTTCGGATGCCGTTTGGTCACCTTCTACAAAGGCATCCACGATCGTCTGTGCAGTAGCGTCAATTTGCCACTCACGCGCGCCGAGTTCACGAAGCGCGGCGCCGACGGTCTCGGCGGTTAACGGTTCAGGCGGAGTCCACGCCAGGCGGCGCAGCGTCTCGGGCGTGAGGACGTTCTCGAGCGGAATCGAGATGGACTCAGCGACGAGGGCGAGCGCCGAACGAGCGGCCTTGAGTCTGGCATCCGCTTCGGGATTGCGGTCAGACCAACTGCGGGCTGGCGGGAGCACATCGCTCGCTGCCGGCCGCAACGGCGGAAGATCGTCAGTGGTGAGTCCGCGTTCGACCGCGTTCCACCACACCGGAAGGTCGGTGCGGCTCGCGCGCCCCTTGAAATCACGCAGCGCGGCGAGTGCAGCGCTCGACTTTGGCTGCGCCTTGACGACAGCAACGAGGGATGCGTCAGGAACCAGCCGCCCTGGAGCGACATCACGCTCACGGGCGAGGGCATCCCGAGCCGTCCACAGTTCCCGCGCAATGGCGAGGCTGCGCGCGCCGCGAACACCGTGCAGACCGGACAACCGGCGCCACGGGTCCTGGCGGACGAGCTTCGGCTGCCGGAGGCGGGTGGCCTCGAACTCTTGAGCTGCGATGTCCTGTTTCCCGGACTCGGTGAGCAGTGCATCGAGCTTGTCCCGCACGTCGACGAGAAGCTCGACATCCAGCGCGGCATATTCGAGCCATGACTCGGGTAATGGCCGTGTCGACCAGTCCGCTGCCGAGTGTTCCTTGGCGAGGTGTATGCCGAGAAGTTCCTCGACGACGGCGCCGAGCCCGACTCGGTGGAGGCCAAGCAATCGCCCGGCGAGCTCCGTGTCGAAGATCCTCGTCGGGTCGAGCCCGACCTCACGCAGGCATGCCAGGTCCTGGCTGGCCGCGTGAATGATCCATTCTTCGTCCTTAATGGCCTCGTTGAGCGCGTCGAACCGCCCGATCGCCGGTGGGTCGAAGAGAAAGACTCCCGATCCCCGCCGGTACATCTGAATCAGGTATGCCCGCTGTGAATAGCGATAACCGCTCGCGCGCTCCGCGTCAACGGCGATGGGGCCGTTTCCTGCCTGAATCTGTGAGATTGCGTCGAGGTACTCGTCCTCGGTATCGATAACGTGACGGTCAGTCACGTGCCGTCCTGCGGGTTGACAACAGGGTTACACCTTCGGTTGTTGGTGGAAGCCCGGCGAGCATGCACAGCAGCTCGCCCCAGCCTTCGACGTGGGAAGACACGTCATCTTCGAGGGGCGTCCACGACGCCCTCAGCTCAATCTGGGCGCCGTCAGGCTGTGCGGCGAGCTCGCCGAACCCCGTCGAGAGAATCTTGGTGGCAGTGCCGGAGGCGGAGTCGTACTTCGCACCACGGGCGTTGAGCGCATCAACGAGCCAGGACCAGGCGACCTCGGCAAGAAAGGGGTCGAGTCCGATTTCGGTTTCGAGTGGCGCCTGCGCGAAGCAGACGATCCGGAACGGCCCGCCCCATGCTTCGGGTTCGTCGGGGTCATAGAGCAGGATGAACCTGCCGGTGCCGAGTTCGGAATCTGCGCCGTGCCGTGCCGGTGTGACGTCGGCGGCGAGCGCCACAGCGAACGGTGCGAGGTTGCCCGGTGCCGGAATCTCGTGCACGCTGAGTTCGTTGCGCGCCTGAGCGCCGCGCACCGATTCGAGTGCACGAGCGAACGCCGCCGGAACCTCGGCGCCTGTGAGTCTGTCAGCCACGTTTGCAGACTAGAGTTACTTGCCAATGAAACGTCACAGCCACGCCGTCGATGAGGCCACACCGCGTCGAAGAGCAGCCCTGAAAATTCCACTCGCTCTCGGGGGATTCCTCGCCGCGGCAGCGACAGCATCCGTTCTCCTGGTCTCCGCTGTCGCCAGGCGTGTTGTCACACCGGCGCGCACTCGGTCACAGGAAACCGTCGTGCGCTCACTTGACGCTGATTCGATGACCATCACACTGTCCCGGAATCCGGACACGGTTCTGCCTGGACGGTACGGATTATGGTTCGGGCCTGACAGTCGCTACCTCAAATTGGGACCGATCCTCACGCAGGACGCGTCGACGGTCACCCGGTCCCTCCTGAATGACAAAGCGGAGCTCGAGGGCCTGCCCCGTTCCGGACCTGCGACTTTCAGCGGCTGGTACTACGCCACCCCTGACGAGCTTGGTATCGACTGGCGAGACGAGGTCGTCGACACGGATCTCGGTCCGGCACCGGCGTGGTTGTTCCCCGCGGATCCCGACTCTGGTCGCTGGGTCATCGCCGTCCACGGCCGCGGTACGACTCGGAGCGAGTGCCTGCGCGCGGTGCCCGTGCTCCACGAGTCTGGTTATACGACGCTCCTCATCTCGTACCGTAACGATGGGGATGCTCCGCGAAGCAGTGATGGACGTTACGGCCTCGGTGACACCGAGTGGCGCGACGTTGAAGCGGCGCTCGACTTCGCCGTTTCCCGCGGTGCGACATCCGTCGTGCTTATGGGCTGGTCGATGGGTGGAGTCATCTCGCTGCAGGCCTCGCTTCGTGCAAAACGCGCAGACCTTATTGCCGGGATTATTCTCGAATCCGCCGTTGTGGACTGGGGCAGTGTCCTGGAATACCAGGCCGATGCCGGCCGCATTCCGGTGCCGGTCAGGCGCGCAGCCATCGCTGCCATCAGCACTGGCTGGGGTCGATTCCTCACCGGCCAGCACAACGCCATCGATTTCGACGGACTCGACATGGTCCGACGGGCGGACGACCTCACAGCCCCGATGCTCGTGCTGCACAGCGACGACGACGGGTTCGTACCCGCGGATGGTGCACGGAGGCTCGCCGAGAAGCGCGGCGACATCGCGTCATTCGTTCCGTTCTCGGTCGCCCGACACACGAAGCTGTGGAACTACGATCCTGATCGCTGGAGTCGAGCGATCAGCGACTGGCTCGCTGAGCGTTAGAGGCCAGAGGAGACCCGCTCGGTCAGCTGACGTTTGATTCGCCGCAGCATGCCGTTCATCCCGTTCAGGCGCAGCGGGGACACGATGCGGCTGAGACCGAGCATCTGCGGAAAGTCGTCGGGGACGGCGAGTGCCTGTTCGGGAGTGAGTCCGTCGAGCGCCTGTGCGAGGATGCTGGCGAAACCACGGGTCGTTGGCGATTCCCGCGGTGCTGTCGCGTGGAGGTGAACCGCGTCGTCCTCCACCTCGACGAAGATGTACACCGGCGACTGGCACTCAACGACACGCTCGAGCAGATCTTCGTGATCGGCGTATCGCTCGGGCAAGTCAGGGAGCTCCTGTGAGAACTCGAGGAGCAACTGCAGGCGCGACTTCTCATCGAGTTCGAGGAACTCGTCGCGGATCTCGGCCAGCTGGTCGGCTAGTGGTGTCTCAGTCATCGGTTCAATTCTGCCATCAGACGCTGTCACCCGGCTCCGAACCGAGAGCGATGGGAACACGAACCGCGCTGCCCCACTCGGTCCAGGAGCCGTCGTAGTTGCGCACGTTCGAGAAACCGAGCAAGTGGTGAAGCACAAACCAGGTGTGGCTCGACCGCTCACCGATCCGGCAGTACGCCACGACATCGTCACCGTCGGCGAGGCCGGCCTCATCCCGGTAGACCGCGTTGAGCTCGGCGAGCGGCTTGAACGTGCCGTCGGGCGCGACGGCCCGACCCCATGGCACGTTCTTCGCCGTCGGGATATGCCCTGCCCGAAGTGCGCCTTCCTCGGGATAGGCGGGTGCCGTCGTGCGCTGTCCGCTGTACTCCTCGGGGGAGCGAACGTCGATGAGCGGATTGCCGATGTGTGCCAGTACGTCCTCTTTATACGCACGGATGGCGGAGTCGTTGCGCTCGACGATCGGGTACTCAACGGCAGGCCGCGTCGTGGCATCCGTTGTCATCGGACGGCCCTCGGCGATCCACTTGTCACGGCCACCGTCGAGCAGTCGCACGTCGGGGTGACCGAAGAGAGTGAAGACCCACAGGGCGTACGCTGCCCACCAGTTGCTCTTGTCGCCGTAGATCACGACCGTGTCATCGCGAGCGATGCCTTTGGCCGAGAGGAGTTCGGCGAACCCTTCGCCGTCAATGTAGTCGCGCTGCACCGGGTCGTTGAGATCGGTGTGCCAGTCGATTTTCACTGAGCCGGGAATGTGCCCGGTCTCGTAGAGCAGAACATCCTCGTCCGACTCGACGACCACGAGTCCCGGTTGCCCGAGCCGTTCGGCAAGCCATTCGGTGCTGACCAACCGTTCGGGATGCGCATATTCTGCGAACTTTTCGCTCGAGGTGTCTGGTTCGACATTCATGGGCTACCTCCGAAGGTTGACCCCCGCTGCGTTCCGGGCGCGCCACGCGGGGGATTAGGCTGGAAACTCCGCTCCTTGAGCGGAATCACGCACGATTGCGGCTGAAGTCATACGCGCCGTAAGACTTCGACACACGAGGTATTCTCCCATGACAGACCTTCCGTCCCCGGCCCGCGTCAGCATCGCTGACCGCAACCCCGAGACCACCGGAGCTGAAATCGCGGCCAGTTTGACGCCGCCACGCCAGTTCACGGATGCCAGTTTCGAGAGTTATCGACCGGATCCGGACTTTGCGTCGCAGCAGGAGGCTGTCGACCTTCTGAGCACGTTTGCCGGCAGCTGGGGCGTTGCCAGGTCGTCAGGCGGATTCTTCGGCCGAAAGAAGAAGGCACCGGAGGTCAAACCGGGGGTATACCTCGACGGTGGGTTCGGCGTCGGCAAGACCCACCTCCTCGCCGCCCTGTGGCACGCTGCACCCGGTCCCCGAAAATACTTCGGGACGTTCATCGAATACACAGCACTCGTCGGAGCGCTCGGTTACGCGAACGCGGTCGAATCGCTGCGCGGATCAACTCTCATCTGCATCGACGAGTTCGAGCTCGACGACCCGGGCGACACCATGATGATGACCCGTCTGCTCACCGAACTCGTGGCATCCGGTACCCGCATCGCGGCAACGTCGAACACGCCGCCGAACGCGCTTGGTGAAGGTCGGTTCGCGGCAGCGGACTTCCTGCGGGAAATCCACGCCATGTCAGGCCACTTCACGACACTGCGCATCGACGGAGAGGATTACCGGAGGCGCTCAATGGAGGGGCACGCACTGGCGCCCAGCGCTGATGAGTATGAATCCCGCCTGACCGAAGCGGCAGCGGCGGGCCGCACGGTGTCTGACGACGGCTTCGACACAGTCATTGGCCACCTGGCCGGCGTTCACCCGTCCCGCTACATCAAACTTCTCGCCGGGATTGACGCCATCGGGCTGCGGGATGTGCACGAACTCTCATCGCAGACCGAGGCGCTTCGCCTCGTCGCGTTCATCGACAGGGTGTATGACGCCCAGATTCCGATTTACGCCACAGGCGTTCCGCTCGACGAAGTGTTCGGGGGAGACATGCTCTCCGGCGGCTACCGGAAAAAGTACCTGCGAGCAATGTCTCGGATGATCGCACTGACAAGAGGCTCAGACGGCGCGTAACACGGGTTTTACACAGGGTGGTGTCACGTAACAGTCCCGAAACATCGAATGCACCGCGTCCGAAATCTCCGGAGCGCAAGCTGATTTCACACCGACAAGCGCTCTGCGCGTCAGTCTCGGTCAGCCCGATGCACTCGAGAGAACTAAGGACACGATATGGACACCGGCAGCATTGCCTGGGGACTCACCGCGACAGCACTCGTACTGGTGATGACCCCCGGCGTCGCATTCTTCTACGGCGGCCTCGTCAAGGCGAAGAGCGTCATCAGCATGATGATGATGAGCTTCGGAGCGCTTGGCCTCATCAGCGTGCTGTGGATCCTCTACGGATTCAACATGAGCGCTGTGGCAAACCCCACCGACTTCGCAGGCAACCCATTCGCCGACTTCGGTCTGACCGCACTCTCGCAGGGTGAGTCCGGCAACACCGACCTCCTCGGCGCGGCGTACGGCGCCACATTCGCGATCATCACCATCGCGCTCATCTCCGGGGCCATCGCCGACCGCGCCAAGTTCGGCGCCTGGATGATCTTCGCCGGTATCTTCGCAACGGTCGGCTACTTCCCGATCGCCGCGTGGGTCTGGGGCGGCGGCTGGATCATGAACCTCGGCACGACGCTCTTCGGTGACGAGGCAGGCATCGGAGTGATCGACTACGCCGGTGGAACCGCCGTGCACATCAACGCCGGTGCCGCAGCCCTTGCGCTGGCACTTGTCCTCGGCAAGCGGGTCGGATTCCAGAAGGGAATCCAGAAGCCGCACAACGTTCCGCTCACCCTTCTCGGAGCGTCGATCCTCTGGTTCGGCTGGTTCGGGTTCAACGCCGGTGCGGAATGGCTCAACGGTCTTGAGAACGTCGGACTCATCGTTATCAACACACTCGGTGCAACCGCAGCGGCCATCATCGGCTGGCTTCTCGTCGAGAAGTTCAAGGACGGCAAGGCCACGAGCGTCGGAGCCGCATCAGGAGCCGTCGCCGGTCTGGTCGCGATCACCCCGGCCTGCGCCAACCTCACGCCGGGCTGGGCCCTTCTCCTCGGCGTCGTCACCGGTGCGGTCTGTGCCCTCGCCATCGAGCTCAAGTTCAAGCTTGGCTTCGATGACTCGCTCGATGTCGTCGGAATCCACCTCGTCGGTGGCCTCGTCGGAACCCTGTACCTCGGCTTCTTCGCAAGCGGCACCGGCCTCTTCGTCGGCGGTGGCTTCGAACAGCTGGTCGTCCAGGCGATCGCCGCATTCGCGGTGCTTGCATACTCGTTCCTCGTCGCGCTGATTATCGGCTTCGCGATCCAGAAGACGATCGGCTTCCGGGTCAAGAACGAAGACGAGATCGCCGGAGTGGACACGAGCGTCCACGGCGAAGAGGGCTACGCGCTCGAGGTCGTCTAGAACGTACTAAATCTCCGATCCGGAACGGGATGCCGCCAGCTGGCGGCATCCCGTTCCGTCGTCTGTGTTGTCATGTGCGCTGGTTACGATGAGCCGGCGGCGATTCCAGCCGGCTCCATCACGGAAAGAAGACCAGCATGAGTTCATTCGGAAAGGTTCTTCGCTCGCTCGTCGGTTCTCTTCAGCGGCAAACGGCGAAGGTGGCCAGCTCAAGAGATCGTGGTGTACATCCAGCCCAGGATGCTGCTGGCAACGGGAAGTCCGGTGAGTTCGCAACCGTCGAAGTAGATCCTGCATCGATCGGCACGGTGCGTATGACATACGTACCGTCGACGGATGGTGATCCTGACCCGGGGGAGGTCGTGTGGACGTGGGTGCCGTACGAAGAACGCGACGGAAGAGGCAAGGACAGGCCCGTGCTCATCGTCGCCGATGAACCCGCTGGAACCCGACTTGCCGTGCAGCTCACCTCCCAGCCCCACCGCGACGAAGACGGCTACGTGCCGATCGGCAGTGGCCCCTGGGATCCACAACGGCGCCCCAGCTGGGTCAACGTCGAGCGAGTATTCCGGGTGCACCCTGACGGTATGCGCCGCGAGGGGTCGGCAGTCGACAAGAGTTCATACGTGCGTGTTGCTGCCAGGCTCAGGGACCTTTACGCGTGGCGGTGAATTCGGTGCTGTATCACCATCTCGCCTCACTACAATTGTGCATCAGCACTTTCGACCGGGGGACAGCTCATCAGAATCGTCAGTTACAACCTTCGTAAGCACGCCGCCAGCGCTGAGCTGGTTGATATCGAGCATCTCTACGACGTCGACGTGCTTTGCCTGCAGGAAGCGGATGCTGTGCTGCTCCCTGAACGGGTCGGTCATCTGCGCCTCGCCGACACAACCAAGGACAATCGTCTCGGCCTCGCGATTTACGCGAATGAGGATCGATTCACGATCGGTGATACCACGGCATTCGAACTCAAAAAGTCGATGCACGACAGGCTGTTCTCACCGGCCAACGAGCGACTGATCGCCTCGCGCCTCTACGACAAAGAGGCCGAACGGGAGATGCTTGTCGCGTCCTTCCACGCCGCTCCGCTCACCGCCCCCAATTCTCTGCGCCGGAAGCAGATCTCCACCGCACACCGCGAACTGGGATCACTTGCCGCAGGCATCCCCACGGTGATGGTCGGTGATTTCAACTATCCGATCTTCAAGAACAACCTGCGTCGCCGTATCCAGGAGATGGGATACGAGCTTTCGCTGAGCAACGCGCGGACGTACTCCAGGTACAAGATTTTCCGCGGGCACTTCGACTTCGTCACCTCGGTGAACATGGACATCGAGGACGTCAAAACGCTGCCACGGGGAGCGTCCGATCATCGTCCGATCCTCGTGACAACGAGCTATGTCCCCGTCGAGGCCGAGCCTCGACAAGTCTCGGGATCATGAGTAGCATTTCGCGAATGTGAGAGAGTTTCACGATCGACTCGCAATGACGCGTTAGTCCTTCCTTCCCAGACTCCTGCCCCAGCGCTGAAACAGAGCGATGCCGTCATGGCCTCTCGGTTCGTTTTCGAAGCAAGGGAGTACTGAAGTGAAAATTTCGGCAGCGATCGCGGCGTCGGCCGGCGCGATCGTCATTACGGTTGCGATGAGCGCGCCTGCGTCAGCGGCGTCGACTCCACCACTCAGCGTCTCGCAAACCACACTCGCGAGCGGCCTGACGTCGCCACTCTCGCTTGATGTGGATCGCGCCGGCGTCGCATACGTCACGCAGGATTTTGCGGGCCTGCTCACCCGGGTGAATCCGGACACAACCACGGCGACCATTGCGAGCGCGCCAGGGTTTTCCCTCGGCGCCGTCTCGAGCCGCAATGGCACGGTGTACTTCACCCAGACCGAGCCCGAGAATCACTCGAGCGCCTCCCTGATGAGTGTGACGGGTGGGGGAGCGCCGGTTCAGGTCGCGGACCTCTGGGCGCATGAGAACAGCACCAACCCTGACGCCGCGAACAGCTATGGATTCGTGAACCTTCCGCAATCCTGCATCGACCAGGTGAACCCCGGTGGCCCCGCTGGTCCGCCCGTTTACACGGGCATTGTCGACACCAACCCCTATGCGTCCGTTGCGACCGCCTCCGGTGTTTACGTCGCCGATGCCGGAGCGAACGCCATCCTCAAGGCGGGCTACGACGGGACGGTCTCGACAGTCGCCGTCCTGCCGCCGACCGCACCGATCACCGTCACGGCTGAACTCGCAGCAACGTTCGGATTCCCGCCGTGCGTCGTTGGCGCGTCCTACCGCTTTGAGGGCGTCCCGACGGACGTCGAGTTCGGGCCGGATGGCTGGCTGTATGTGACTTCGTTGCCGGGCGGCCCGGAGGATGCGAGCCTCGGCATGCGAGGGTCCGTGCTCAAGGTCAATCCGACGACGGGTCGGGTAGTAACCCTTGCAACGGGCTTCGTCGGGACAACGAACCTCGCGGTCTCCCAGAAAACCGGCGTCATCTTCGTCACCGAACTCTTCGGAGGCCCCAGCGGAACCGGTCAGGTCTCCGTCGTGCTGCCCTGGGGAGGCCGGCCTGTCGCGGCTCTTCCTGTCACCTCTCCCGCGGCCATCGAGGTTGCGGGGACCAGCATCTACGTCACGAGGGACGCGTTCGTGCCTGATGCCACCGGCGCACCCCAGTCAATCGGCAAACTGACCAAAGTCACTGTCTCGAGCCCGCTGCTGAAGAAATACCTCGGCTGATGCATCTCTGAAGGCCGTACGGTGCGCGCCAGGGGACCGGGCAGGGCCCCTGGCGCGTGCGACGGGTAGGCTCGACTGTTGTGACCCCCGCAGACTCGACCACGCTGTCCGCCGAACCGTACGTTCTCCTCACGACGTTTCGTGCGTCGGGAGAACCCGTTGGAACACCCGTCTGGGTAGTCGATGGCCTGGGCGGCATGCTCGTCACCACGTCAGGCGAATCGGGCAAGGTGAAGCGGATTCGGAGAAACCCAACCGTTCAGCTTGTTGCGTGCGACGTACGTGGCACGGTTCCAGCCGACGCGGTTCCGGTCAGGGGACGCGCGACCGTCCTCGATGATGCCGACAGTCGTGCCGCAATCGACAGTGCCCTCGAGAAGAAGTACGGCCTGCGCTATAAGGCAATTCGAGCGGCTGGGAAGCTGCGCCGGTCGACGGCGGCGAACTCTGTGGTTGTGCGAATCGTTCCCGAGGCCTGATCAGGTCGGGTCGGTGAGGATCTGCTCGACGGTGCGCACGGCTGTCGATACGAACTCCGGGTTCGATTCCCGGTAGTAGGGGATGATCAAGGCGGCCTGGTGGAGCGCGAATCCGCGAGCTCGTCGCCAGGTTTCGTCGTCGACGGCAAGGCCTGCCCGAAAAACCTCGCGCCCTGGTATCCCGAAAATGCTCCATGCGGCGATCACGTCCGCAGCAGGGTCCCCGGCACCGGCGCCGCCCCAGTCGATAACCGCGGTGATGCGGCCGTCGCCGACGAGCACATTAGGCCGAAGCAGGTCGGCATGCACCCACACCGCGTCCCCGGACCATGGCGCGGTAGTGAGTGCGTCATCCCAGACGGCCATCGCCCGGTTCGCATCGATTCTCGTCGCGGCCCCGGCTATCGCCTCGCGGGTTATTGCGTCCAACTCGACGAGGGACCTGCGACCTGCCGCGGGGGCGCCGGCGGAGTCAATCTGTCGAAGCTCCCCGATGAGTTGCGCAAGCTGGCGAGCCGTCGCCGCTTCATCATTCACCCTGTCATCCGAATAGGGTGAGCCGTTGATCCACTCGTAGAGTGCCCAGCTCGACGGGTAATACTCGGTCCGCGATCCTGAGAACACCGGCGTGGGGATGCCCAGGGAGACGTGTGGCGCGAGAACGGGCAGCCAGCGAAGCTCCCGGTCCAGATCCTCTGCCCATCGCGTCAGACGCGGTAACCGGGCGATAAGGCTATCCCCGACACGAAAGATGGCATTGACTGTCCCGGTGGACCGGAGCCGGGTGACCGGCAGGCGGGAGGCGGCCGGAAACTGTTCGAACACCAGCCGGGAAACCAGTTCAGCGCTGAGCGGGATCTCGTTGTTGTGCATCGGCTCGAAAATACCCCGGAAACCAGGCGTACAAGCGAGCGAAACGCGGAAGACGCTGCCGGCAGGGCTGACCCAGTCGCTTCATCGACGCTTCACCGATAGGGGAAAAGAAAAAAGCCCGCGAGATTCCGCGGGCCTATGTTGTTGTGGGCGATACCGGACTCGAACCGATGACCTCTTCCGTGTGAAGGAAGCGCGCTACCAACTGCGCCAATCGCCCGTAGTGAACTCGCAAGAAGTTCATAACGCCGTCTTATGTTAGCCGACGACAGGACCTCTCGCGCACCACTTTCGCCATGGCATCCGTTCTCAAAACGACACGAAGAACACCCGAACCGCTCGATTTGGTTTCTCGGGGAAACATCAAGTAGAGTCTTCAACGCACGCAGAAATGCGAGTAGCAAAGCCGGAGAGATACCGGCAATGCGGATGTGGCGCAGTG
>JAZQRG010000237.1:0-5183 GCA_045629445.1 Mycetocola sp.
CATGGTGGCCGTTGCCCTTACGGCACTCGATATTGCCACAGCGCCAGGAGGAGAACTCGCGGAGTTGTGGTCAGACGACGACGAGGAATGGCGAGGAGCCACTGACCGGCTCCGCGAAGCGCTCTCCTTGCCTGCCATCGCTGCACCCGTTTCCGGTGGCTCGCGGAAAGCGCCGCGGTGGCGTTGGGGTGCAAAGAAGACGAGCACGTAGCGACGACCGCGCGGGGTGCATCGCCTCGAAGTTCGCCGTGATTCCATGGTCAAAGGGAGAATCACTCGTGAGCACCATCGGAATTCTGGGGGCGGGTCAGGCCGGCAGCACGCTTGCCCGCTCGGCAATTGCCGCCGGCTATGACATCGTCATCGCCAATTCGCGAGGCCCCGAGACCCTGCGGCGTCTTGTGAGTGAGCTCGGGCCGCGTGCACGTGCCGCGACTGCAGCGGATGCCGCGGCGGCGGCCGACTTTGCCGTCACCGCGTTTCCGTACTCACCGAAGAACACGCTGCCCGTCGACGAGCTGGCCGGGAAAGTCGTGATCGACAACACCAACTACATGGTCTGGCGGGATGGGAGCTACCCGGAGGTGGATGCGGGGCTCAAGACGATTCACGAGTTGCGTCAGGAGCAGTTGCCGGCTTCGAAAGTGGTGAAGGCGTTCACTCACGTTCAGTTTCATGAGCGCTCACCGATTCGGATGCCGAGCGACGCCTTGCCCGCGATTCTCCGGCTGGCCAGGCCGGCTGGCGCACCGGACCGAAAGGCGCTCGTGGTCTCGAGCGACTATCCGGATGCCGTCGAGCTCGTGACCCGGTTCTACGACGACCTCGGTTTCGATGCGGTCGACAACAGTCCCCTGAGCGAATCCTGGCGCAGCGCGCCCGGCACTCCGATGTGGCGTTACTCCGTTGACGGGCAGAGCCGGGAGGAACTCATCCGCAACCTCGAGCTCGCGCAACGCGTTATGCGATGATGCCGGCAATCGTGGCGGCGAGGTCGCCTCGTTCCCGGTGCAGCGCAAAGGGGCCGGTTGCCAGCACTATCAGGCCGAGGCCGTTGAGTTAGCCTCGCTGTCGAGGTCGGCAACTGCCCAACCGGGGGAGTCGAGGCGAATCGCATTGTCGCCGACGAGGGCGCGCAGGGTGTCTTCCGTTGTCGCGAGTGATTTCGCGCCGACCTGCTTCTCCAGCTGGTCGCGCATCTCATCGAAGATTGCCTCACCCTCACGAAGAACGGCTGTTCCTCGATCGGTGACCTGCAGGCGCATCTTTCGGCGGTCCGTCTGGTCGGGCTCCCGTGCGACGTAGCCCCGTTCCTCAAGGATTGCGATGGTGCGTGCGGCTGCCTGCTTGGTCACCGACATCGCGCGACCAAGTTCTGACGCATTCTCGGCTCCGGAGAGGATCGAGTGAAGCGCAAAGTCGTGAACCGGTCGGAAATCCTCGTACCCTAGCCGCGCCAGCTCTGCGGTTGCTCGATCCGCAAGGGTGCGGAACCCCGCAAGCATCAGCAGCGCGAGGTCGCCACCCTTTCGAGACATAGATGCAGTCTAAGACAGGGTTGATTTAGACAACCAAGTTGTCTACTATATATGGACAACAAGATTGTCTAACTAGGAGAACCCATGGACACCATCGCCTCGGTCGGCGCAACTAACCCCGCCGTCTCTCACCATCGAACTGAGATCAATGGCACCGACCTCCACTACGTCAGCGCTGGCGATTCCGGTTCGCCGATCCTGCTGGTTCACGGCTGGCCTGAAACCTGGTGGGCGTTTCGGAAACTGATCCCGCTCCTCGCCGAATCTCATCGGGTTTACGCGCTCGACCTTCGTGGTTTCGGTGACTCAGGCAACGCGGATACCGATTACAGCGAGCAGGCCTCGGCCGAGGATCTCCACGCTCTCGTGGAGTACCTCGGCGTTAGCGCTGTGCATCTGGTTGCTCAGGACATCAGCGGCGGACTGGCATTCCGTTTCGCCGCGACCCATCCCGACCAAGTGCGAAGTTTCACAGCGGTCGAGTCGTCCCTTGCCGGGTTCGGGCTCGAGGCGCTCGCCGACGTGAATGCCTTCGGATCGTGGCATGTTGGATTTCTCGGCACCCCCGGCATCCCTTCGATGCTGTTGCCTGGGCATGAACGGGAGCTGTTGGCCGACTGGGCGTACCCGATGATGAACGGCACCGACGGTGCTGTGACCGCGGAGGATCTTGACGAGTTTCTTCGCACCTACTCGCGCCCAAACGCCTGGCGCGGCACTGAGGGTCTGTACCGTTCTCTCTTCACGGACAAGGGAGCGACGAAGGCGCTCGCCGAGGAGCATCCGTTGCGCGTCCCGGTCCTGGCCGTTGATGGCGCCAACCACCCGTTTACCGAGCAGTCATTCCGCCCGGTCGCTGCTGGGGAGTTCACTGCCGTGCACATCGGGGGCGTCGGTCACCTCGTTGCGCAGGAAGCACCGGAGCAACTGGCGTCGGTGCTCCTCGAATTCGCCGAAGGAATCGATGATGCCGTGATCACCGGGTGACCTGAGCGTCCGCTCCAGCGCTTTGCTCCGGCGCGGCTGTGTTCTCCACCTGTTCCCGTTTGTCGAGTCGACCCCCAATCGCGCGCAGCGCAGCGAGGATGGTCGTCAGATCGACAAGTTCCTGGGTGACGGCACCGACGGTCGCGGGGATCAGCCCGAAAGCGGCGATGATCATCAGTACGACAGAGATGGCGATCCCCAGCCAGATGCTCTGGAGCGCGATCCGAACGGTATCGCGTCCGATTCTGACACCGAGCGCTACGCGGGAAATGTCGTCAACGAGGATCACGGCATCCGCGGATTCGCTTGCCGCGGTGGCGCCCTTGGCCCCCATGGCGATGCCGACGTCTGCCGCTGCGAGGACGGGCGCGTCGTTGACGCCGTCGCCGACCATGATCACCGGACGCTCGCGGATGTTGCTGACCTCAGCGACCTTGTCCGCCGGGAGGCACTCGGCACGAACCCGGGTGATACCCAGCTCTGATGCAACATGCTGGGCTGTCTCGGTGGCATCGCCGGTCAGCATCATCGTTCGCCGCACTCCCAACGAGTCGAGCCGCTGCAGCGTGGCTTTCGCGTTGGTTCGGAGGTGGTCCCTCGCCAGCAATGCTCCGGCATATTGCCCGCCGATAGCGATATAAATGGCCAACTCGCCGGGCGCGATCTCCGTGCGACGGGCATCCGGTGCGTGTTGCGCGACGAAGGAGAATTTGCCGACCACCACGTCCCGACCCTGAATGCGAGCCATCACGCCGTTCGTGACCGCTTCTCGCGCTGATTCCGCCTCGAGCAGGTGAAGTCCTCGCGACTGGGCCGCAGAAATTATCGACGCTGCGAGTACATGCGACGAATACTCCTCAGCGCTCGCTGCGAGGATCAGTACCTCGTCCTCCGAGAACGGATGCTCCGCCCGAATTTCCGAGAGAGCCGGCACCCCGTACGTGAGTGTTCCTGTCTTGTCGAACACAGCGGTCCGGGCCGCCGAGAGCTGCTCGAGAACTCCACCGCTTTTGACGATGATGCCGTTTCTGGCGGCCCTGCTCATGCCACCGATGAACGCAACGGGCGCCGCGATGAGCAACGGGCACGGGGTGGCGAGCACGAGCACTTCGGCGAACCGGACCGGGTCGTCACTGAGCCACCACGCAATCGCACCAAGTGCGAGCGAGAAAACGGTGAACGGCACGGCATACCGGTCGGCGAGTCGAACGACCGGTGCCTTGCTCTCGGCCGCGTGGGCGACCAGCGCGACGATTTGCTGGTACTGGCTCGCCGCCGCTGTCTCCGTCGCGCGGATCCTCACGGCTTCCTGCCCATTCACCGCGCCGCTGAGCACGGTATCTCCCGCCAGCTTTTCGACAGGGGTACTTTCGCCGGTGAGGGAGGACTGGTCGAAACTCGCCTCGGCAGAGAGCAAGACGCCGTCAACCGGCACGATCTCTGACGGGCGCACGAGCAGCACATCCCCCACCTGTACCTCGCTGATCGGCACGTCGCTGTATCCATCCGCGACAGAGCGATGCGCGAGTTGCGGGGCCCGATTGAGCAGTGCATCCAGTTCGCGCTTGGCCCGCCGGTTCGCGAAGTCCTCCAGCGCTTCACCGCCCGTCAGCATGAGAACGACGACCAGCGCTGCGATGTACTCGCCGACGAGGACGGTCGAGACGATTGCGGTTACGGCCAGGATGTCGAGGCCGAATTCCCGACGCAACAATGCCCGCACCATGTCGACGGCCTGCCAGGCGGCGATCGCCAGCGAGTACGCGCTGAACAGCCACTGCACAAGCCATCCCGAACCGAGCAGGGCAAGCACCACGCCGACGATGCCCACAATGATGGTGAGCGTAACCGGCCAATACTGCCGAGCGAGCTGGAGAATCCGGGACATGGGCACCACGCTTACTGATTGCGGACATCATACGCGCAGGTCGATTCGTGCCAATGGGCCAAGGTCGCGGATGCCGTCGGGGCTGATGCTCGTTGCTGACGCTTCTGGCTGATGCCCTCATTGGACCGGCATCCGATCGACTAAAATTCGAGGATGACGAACTCAACCCCGATCGACGACGTCCCGATTGGTGGTGAGGTTATTCGCCTCGGACAGTTCCTGAAGTTCGCCGGGCTTCTCGACTCAGGCGGCGACGTGAAAGAAGCCATCATCGATGGCCTTGTGACCGTGAACGGCGAGGTGGATCGCCGACGCGGACGGCAGCTGCAGCTCGGCGACATCGTGACCTTCGACGGACGCAGCGTTCGCGTTTGCCCGTAAGGCTGGCCCGTCCGACAAGAGAGTTGTCGGGACAAAGAGAGCGGATGACGGGAATCGAACCCGCGCTATCAGCTTGGGAAGCTGAAGTTCTACCATTGAACTACATCCGCATGACGCCGTACGGCGACGTTCGCAATACTAGCAAGGCGCGCCAGATAAACTGACCCCGTGCTTCTCTCCGATCGCGACATCAAGGCAGAGCTGGCATCCGGACGCACCGGCCTCGAGCCGCCCCACTCCGAGATGAACCAGCCTTCGAGCATCGACGTGCGTCTCGACCGCTACTTCAGGCTGTTCGACAACCACAAATACCCCTACATCGACCCGGCCGAAGACCAGCCGGAACTCACCCACCTCATCGAGACCAAGCCGGACGAACCGTTCATCCT
>JAZQRG010000238.1:0-2464 GCA_045629445.1 Mycetocola sp.
CGGAGTGGGGCTACGACGGGCTCGAGATCGCGTGTTGGGGCGACCACCTCGACCCGTGGCGCTGGGATGACGAGGAGTATGTCGCGGGCAAGCTCGCACTGCTCGAGAAGCACAACCTCAAGGTGTGGACGATCTCGAACCACCTCAAGGGGCAGGTGGTGTGCGATGACCCTATTGACCAGCGGCACCGCGACATCGTGTCTGACCGGGTCTGGGGTGACGGTGACCCCGAGGGAGTGCGGCAGCGCGCGGCTGAGGAGCTCAAGAACACGGCGCGACTTGCGGCTGCGTTAGGCGTGAAAACGGTGACCGGATTCACCGGGTCGTCGATCTGGAAGTACGTGGCGATGTTCCCGCCGGTGTCGCAGGAGGCGATTGACGCCGGCTACCAGGACTTCGCCGACCGGTGGAACCCGATTCTCGACGTGTTCGACGAGGTCGGCGTGCGGTTCGCGCACGAGGTTCACCCGTCGGAGATCGCGTACGACTACTGGACGACGGTTCGCACGCTGGATGCCATCGGTCACCGTGAAGCGTTCGGCCTCAACTGGGACCCGTCGCACATGGTCTGGCAGGACATCGACCCCGTCGCGTTCCTGTGGGACTTCCAGGACCGGATCTACCATGTGCACTGCAAGGACACGAAGAAGCGCGGCGGCAACGGCCGCAACGGTCGGTTGTCGTCGCACCTCGCGTGGGCCGATCCGCGTCGCGGCTGGGACTTCATCGCGACGGGCCACGGCGACGTGCGGTGGGAGGACGCGTTCCGCATGATGAACGCGATCGGCTACGACGGTCCGCTGTCGGTCGAGTGGGAGGACGCCGGCATGGACCGCCTGGTCGGTGCGCCCGAGGCGCTCGAGTTTGTGCGGAAGTTCGCGTTCCCCGCGCCGACGGCTGCGTTCGACGCGGCGTTCAGTACGAAGAACGAGTAGCGCGGTCGTTATCGATTGGTCCGAACGGGTCGTCTCCCGGCTGGGGCGGCCCTTTCATCCGTTGCGGTTCGGTGGAGGGCGGCGCTGGCCCCAGTGGTCGCGATTTGTCGTCGTGCCGGGTTGAGTTGCCACGATATGTCGATCGCGGGTGCGCGGAGGGACGATTTGCGTCGACTCAGTAACCTCGATCGGTTGCGAGCGGATGCCGTGGGTTGCCTGAACCGGGACGCCCGCACCCGAGCTACCCTCGAAGGGTGCCCGTTCCGACCCTTTCTCCCGCCATCGCGCCGGTCGTCTACAACCGCGCCGACTGGCAGGAGCGCGAGGCGGCGCACATCGAGCGTGCTGATGCTCTCACCGCCGACTGGCGAGCTCGGGTGCAAAGCGGCGAGAAGCATCCGATCGAGGACTTCCTCTTCACCTACTACCCGGTCAAGCCCGCTCACCTGCGCCGCTGGCACCCCGGCGCTGGCGTCGCGCTTGCCGATGCTGGCGACCTCGAACGTGCGGACTGGCGCTGGTATCGAACGGATGCCGCCGGCTCGGTGAACGTCGACGCGGCCGCGTTCCTGAGTGCCAAGTCGGCGACCGTTGACTTCATCGAGCGGCTGCTGACGCGAACCGCCGCCCGGGTCGGCCAGTTCGGCTGCTTCGGCCTGCACGAGTGGGCGATGGTGTACCGGCAGCAGGGTGCCCGTCGGCATGATGTGCCGCTGCGCCTCGGGCAAAGCGGGACTGACGAGGTCGTCGAAGCGCACCACATCGGTTGCTCGCACTTCGACGCCTTCCGTTTCTTCACGCCGGCCGCCGTCCCGCTCAACCGGCTCAGCCCGACCCGGGAGAACCAGCCGGAGCTCGAGCAGCCGGGTTGCCTGCACGCCGGCATGGACGTCTACAAATGGGCCGCGAAGCTCGGCCCGCTGGTGCCGGGGGACGTTCTCCTCGACACGTTCGACCTGGCCCGCGACATCCGCTGGCTCGACATGCGCGCGTCGCCGTATGACGTGTCGGCGTGGGCGGGCGACCCGGTCGCGATCGAGACGCCGGAGGGTAAGGCCGAGTACGTGCGTCAGCAGCGTGCGTTTGCCGACCGCTCGAACGCGCTGCGGGGTCGCGTCGTCGAGGCGATCCGGCGGGCGCGGGCGGTCGTTGGCTGAGTTTCGGGAGGTAGATCGTCGGGTCGAGGGTCGTATTGGCGCTGGCCCCGCGGGTTTTCCTCCGTAGCAACGGCACCCAGCGCTGGCTGACGGTCCGACCCGCGCTAGGTGACGACGGCGCGGCGAACGAACGACGGATGCTTCGGGGCGCGCACCCCGGACATGCGCGCCGTTCGGTTGTCACCAACGCACGCTAAACGGTCGCATGACGCGCGTTTGCGACAGGTGAACGCGCGGCGGGGTCGGGCGGTGTGTTCGGTTGTCACCAACGCACGCTGAACGGTGGGATGACGTGCGTTTGCGACAGTCGAACGCGCTGCGGGGTCGCGTTGTCGAGGCGATACGGCGGGCGCGGACGGTCACCGGCTGAGT
>JAZQRG010000239.1:0-7043 GCA_045629445.1 Mycetocola sp.
CCGCCACCACGTCGCCCCCGTTCGTCGACCACCGGATGTTGGCGACGAGGTGACGAGCGGTGCGCTCTCCGCGAGCGCGGCGCAGCGCGTAGACCGCGCGAATCTCTTCGCGGCCGCGGTTCAGCGCGGCCCCGAACTGGAGGTGCCCGTCCTCGGCGAAGAACTGCTCAACCCCGTGGCCGTGTTCGGCGTCGACGAGCCACCATGTCCGGAGGATGAGCTGCTCTGCCTCTCGCAGATCGATCATCCTTCGCCTCCAATGAAACGGGTCGTGAGTGGAGCTACGTCGCCGACCGTCACAACGGCGGCCTGCCCCGGGACGAGGACTACCTCGCGGCGGGAGGGAGGGGCTCCGGTCGCGATCACGTCACCCGGCTCGAGGATCGTGTCATGCGAGAGCCTGGAGATGAGCTCCGCGACGCTGAACAACATTTCAGAGGTGTTGCCCGACTGCACGATCTCCCCATCGACTTCCAGACGAACGTCGAGATCGACGGGGTGGTCGATCACGCTGATGCTGCCACCGAGTGCACCGAAACCTGGGAGGCTCTTCGCGCGAGCCACCCCTTTGCCTCCGTCGAGGAGTTCACGTGCGGTCAGGTCGTTGCATGCTGTGATGCCGGCCACAACACTCCAGGCATCGTTCGCCCCGACTCGGTGTGCCCGCGCGCCGATCACGACCGCGAGTTCCGCATCCGGCTGCACACGGCTTCTGCGGGGAAGGACGACACTGCTGCCCGGACCGCTGAGCGACGAGCGGGAGCGAAGGTAGAACGCGGGCCGATCGGGGCGCTCTGCGGCGCGGCCGGCGTAGTTCGATCCCACGAGCCACGCAGAGGGCGGCTGGACCGGAGCCTGCAACGCCACGTCCGTGCTGCGGCCGGTGACCTTCGCCTCTGCTAACCGGGCCCGCCAGGCCGAGTCCGCGAGAAATGTGGTGAGATCGCGCTGGGAAATGTCGAGCAGCGCGATCTCGCCGTCTTCGATTCGACCGATTCCGTGGGAGGTGGTCACAAGATTCATGCGTGAGCCGCCACGAGCCCGCGCCACGGCGCGGTCTTCACGTGCACGGTGCGCAGAATCGACGAGGTCGGCTCCCAGCGATGGACATCGAGTGCGTCGCCCGCCGCATCTGGGAGCGTCATCGTCTCGTCCTGAACATCGAAGATGGTCAAGTACGCCGGCGCGCCGACGGTGACCGCGCCGTATCCCTCGTCACGGATTCGGAGCACATCGGCGGGTGTTGTCGACGTTGCCCGAACGGCTTCTAGGCGCGGCATCCCGAGCGCGATCAGCTTCGACATCACGGTCGCGAGGTCGAAGGCCGGCGTGCGCCAGTTGTTCATCGAGAGGTCCGAGCCGATGAGGTCCGGCGGGAAGCCCTCGGCGATCGCTGTGCGAGCGATGCCGTACGACATCTGCGTCGTTCCGTGTCCGACGTCGAACAGCACGCCCCGCTCCCGCGCCTCACGAATCGCCGCGTCGACGACGCCGTCTGTCAGAATGCCGTTGCCCTTGCCCGTGAAGCAGTGGGTCACGATGTCGCCGCATTTGAGCTCGGCAACGATCTCGCTGAGATGCTGCTCCGTGTGACCTACGTGCGCCATGAGCGGGATGCCGAGCTCTTGCGCGACGTCGACCGCCTTCCGCAACGTTTCGATCATGCTCTCGGCGGGGACGATGTCGTGGGACAGCCGGATCTTCAGGCCCTTGATGACGTCGGCGTTGTCACGGTAGACGTCGCGGATGTCCTCAGGATGCAGGGCTTCAGGACGCACGAGCTCGCCATAGCGCTGGTCGACCAGGCCGAGTACCGAGACGTTCAGGAACGAGAGCACGCGCAGCGGCGCAGGATCGACGATGAAGTTCCGGAAGCCCCTGAATGTCGAGGATCCGGCCGTACCGCCATCCGCCGCAGCGACGACGCCGCGCTCGTAGTGGGCATCCGTCACGTTGAGGCCGACCTTGCACGCACCTTCGTAGATGTGCGTGTGGATATCGACGAGCCCGGGAGTGACGATGCGTCCCGTCGCATCCACCTCGTTGCGCGCCATGGCGTCGATGCGAGGTGCGATCACGGATACGTGTCCTGCGTCGTCGATTCCGATGTCGACGACGTCACCGTCGATTCCGTGTGCGGGATCGACGAGCGCGGCTGAGCGCACGATGGTGTGCATGGCAGAGGTGACCATATTCAGGCCTTTCCGGAGATAGGGAGCGAAGTGTTGGCGTTGGTGGAGCTGCGACGCAGCCGCACCACCTGGGAGATGAGCAGTGCCGCCGCGATCACCCCGGCGATCGCCTGGACGACGGGCATCGAGATGGCCATGCCGATCGCAAGGATGACGGCAAGCACCCGTTCAGGCATTTCCATGCGGACCAGGCCGAAGCCGACGAGTCCGGCGCCCGCCGCGAAGATCACGACGAGCGTGAGGAGCGTCGCAACCACCGCATCGCCGGGGCCGGTAAGCATCAGCAGGCCCGGCGTCGCGATGAACATGTACGGGAGCGCGAATCCGAGCAGGCCGTAACGCATCGACGACATCATCGATCGAAGCACCGGCGCCCGAGCGATGCCGGCCGCGATCGTCGGACCGAGCGCCGTCGGCGGAGTCAGATCGCTGAACACGCCGAAGTAGAGGATGAAGAAGTGCGCCGCGACGATCGGCACCCCGAACTCGACGAGCGCGGGCGCGATGAGCACCGCGAGCACCATGTAAGTCGGAAGCGTCGGGAGTCCCGTTCCGAGCAGGATAGAGGCCACCATCGTCAGCAGAAGCAACACGATCAGGCTGTCCCCGGCGATCGCGAGCATCAGCGATGACAGCTTGATGCCGAGTCCAGTGAGACCGACGACCGCGATGAGCGTCTGGATACCGGCAACGGCGATCGCGACGATGATCGCGCTCCGCGCGGTCTGCATGCAGCCATCGACGAGGTCGGAGAGGCGGAGACCCCGGCGTGTGAGAGCACGTCGTCCGAACTCGAGCACGATGAGGACGCCCGTAGACCAGATCGCCGCCTTGGCGGGCGAGACCTGGATCACCGCGATGAGCACCACGAATGCGACAAGCGGCACCAGGTAGTGCCAGCCGGCGGCCAGCGTGGGCTTCAGCCGTGGGATATCTTCAGGCGCTAGCGGCTTCAGATCCAAACGTCGCGCTTCGAGGTGCACCATCACGAAGACGGTGACGAAATACAGGACGCCGGGAATCAGCGCATGAGTGACGATCGCGGAGTACGGCAGCGCGAGGAACTCCGCCATGGCGAATGCCGACGCGCCCATGATCGGGGGCAGGATCTGACCACCCACCGAGGCAGCGGACTCGATGCCGGCTGCCTTCGTGGCCGGATATCCTGTCCGCTTCATCAGCGGGATGGTCAGCACGCCGGTCGCGGCCACGCCGCTGCCACCCGTGCCGGTCACCGTCGAGAACAGCGCGGAGGCGACGGTGGCCACCTTGCCGCCGGCACCGCGCATCCGCCCAAATCCGGAGAGTGCCAATTCGCTGAAGAACTTGCCTCCGCCGAGGACCAGCAGCATCGCGCCGAACAGCAGGACCGGGAAGATCGTTGTCGCCGATGCCCCGGTCGTCGAGCCGAGGATACCGTCAAGGGTCGTGTACAGGATCGACAGGATCCGCTCCGGCGGAAAGCCAGCGTGGCCGAGCGCACCGGGAATGAACTGCCCGAAGAACCCGTAAGCAAGCGCGATCAGCACAGTGATCGCCAGGGCGAGGCCGGTAACCCGCCACAGAGCGATCAGCGTGACGACGAGCAGAACTACCGCGAGCACCAGGTCGATCGGTTCCGGGCGTACGACACGCATGAAGTCGGGGTTGTTGAACGTGAAGAACACATGCATCAGGGCCACAACCGCCGCACCGCCCAGCGCAATGTCGGTCACAAGGCCGAGACGCGAAGATCTCTTCGCGACGAAACCCGGCACCAGCGTGAACGCGGTCGCGAAGGCGAATGCGAGATGCAGGGATCGCGCGTGGATCGGTGAGGGTGCGACCGTGAGCGCGATCCATACCTGCCACAGTGTCCACGTGACGGCGAGCACCACGGCGAGCCACAACCGGATGCGCTCGACGCCCTTCGCCGTGCGCAGCGACGCCGTGACCGACGAGCGGTCGGCGTCGATCTCACCTGCCGTGTCGACGGGCCCGGTCGTGGCCTTCGTCTCTTCGAGCGTCATTCCGCCACCTCAAGGCCGAGCTCGTCGAGGACGGCGAGGGTGCCGTCGTGGATCTTGAAACCGGGGAATGCGGCTGTGTTCGCCGCCGTCGCGCCAGCTGCGGAAGGCAGAGCGGTGACGAAATCATCGTGGTACTCGACGAGTGCGCCGAACAGAGCGGCCACCACCGAATCAGGCATGTCCTCGCTGACCGCGGCGTAGAACCACTGGGTGAGGCTCACGGTTTCCTTGTCCTGGCCTGGGTAAGTGCCAGCGGGGATGGACGCGGGGGTCAGATACGAGTAGGCCTCATTCACGCAATCGGCGATGTCGCCCTCGAGTGGGAGGAGTTTGGCTCCGCGTTTCGACTCGAACACTTCGAGGAATGCGGATGTCGGCACACTGCCGAGCCCGGTCCATGCATCGATCGCGCCATCGTTGAACGCCGCTGCTCCTTCGGTCTTGCCGATGTTCTGGATGGGGCCTGCGGCTGCGCCGGCGCATTCGAGCGCGGTGAGTGCGATCTCGGACTCGATGGATCCCGCGACCCCCGTCGCGATGCTTCTGCCGTCGAGGTCGGCGATCGAGTCGATCCCTGCGTCCTCTGCGACGACGATATGGAACGGCGTCGACATCGCATTGATCAGAGTGCGAATGGACGAGGAGTCGACGACCGATGCCTCCCCTGTCACCTGCACGAGATCGAGCGGGGAGGTCGTGCCGAACTTGATAACCTTCGTCTCCAGGTCGAGCGCATTCGCCTGCGTGGCGCCCGCCTGGACTGACGTCTCCATGCCCAGCCTCTCGTTGAAGATCTGCGAGGCGCCGACCACCCAATTGTAGAGAGCGCCCCCCTGCGAAGCCCCGACGAGCACCAGACGGCGATACTCCTCGGGAATGCCATCGGACGCCTCGACGTCGCTGCTTGAGGTTGCGTTCGGGGTGGCCGCCGCTGACGCGCACGATGTGAGCGCGAGGGTCACGAGCAGTGCGGTGCCGGCAACGAGCGTCTTGCGGAATCGAGACATGATTCTCCTTCGAACCGATTGGTGGCTAAGGGTCTGGCGATGTCAGCGAGCTGACGAGTGGGTGGATTGGTCGGAGTGCGGGAGTCCTTCGCTGACCTCTCGCGTCGCCGAGATGAGGTCGCGGACGTACCGCGAGCCGAGCGCAGCCGGCAGGCTCGAGGTGGTGCCGACGAGTCCCATCACCGCCGTGATCTGGGTGCCTATGTACACCGGTGCGGCAATCGTTCGGATTCCCAGTTCGCGGTTGGTGTGGACGAGAGCGGGGCGTTCGAGGATCGCCTTCGCCTCGCGGGCGTCCATCGCATGGACCTCACCGTCCGGAGTCCGCAGCTTCAGGCCGGCTGCCATGAATAGTCTCGATTGGCCCGAGGTCGGGCCCAGCCGAAATCCCTCGCGGACCCGAACGGTGATGTAGCGGTTCGAGTTGTCGTTCGAACGGACGACGACAGGGGACTCGCCATCCCAGATGCTGAGGACCGCGGTCTCGCCGGTCTGCGCGACGAGACGCGACAGGATCGGCTCGGCGACCGCGATCACCGGAAGCCCAGCAAGCGCGATCGACGCCATCTCGAGCACACGTGTGCCGAGGGTGTAGGTGCCGGAATTCTCGTCGTAGCGCACCAGCCCTGCCTGTCGTAGCGCAGATACGTACCGGTAGCCGGTCGCGCGTGACAGGTTCAGCCCCGCACTCAACTCGCTCAGCGATAGCTTCGGCCGGGCGACGGTGAACAGCCCCAGAATCTCCACAGCCCGGTCAATCGACTGGATCGAATTCTTGCTATTCGAGGCACCGTTGCGCATAGCGAGACGCTATCAATCCGCCGAGTCCCCGCTCAACTCGGGCGCAACGGGATATGCGCAAATTCGGTCCAATCGCAGCATGCGAGACTCGTATGCCCATGCAGTCCCACATTGCGAGATATCCAACCCGTCTGTTCAGCACCGTTCGCCCATCTCCAGGCAGGTGCGTCGCCGCGGGTACCTCCAGAGTCAGATGGAGCGGTCGCGTCATCAGACGCGCCTGATTCTCCTCGATCTGCTCCCGACCGACGCGAGAAGGGCCGCACCGCTCCCGCGAGCTGAGCTACCTGCCCGTCGGCGTCGAGGGTGAATCCGTCCCTCCTATGAAGGCCACTCGCATGTCCGTGCCGGGCCGAAGACTCACCTCGCTGAACCGCACCGAGACATCTCTTGGCAGGAGCAAGTCGTAGACGCAATTCGCGTCCACTTGACGGTCGGGCCAGAGTGGTCAGGAACACATGGTGGGCCGGAATTCGCGCAACGGTTGGCGCACGGACGGGGCGAGGTCCCGCCCTTGCTGGGGCGAATGGGACACGGGCGAAGTGGTTGGCTGCCAGGAGGGCTGCAGCGAGTCGCGCAGCCACGTGACGCCGGCGCTCATAGGTTGATTGACACCGAGTACCTGGGGGTATGTGATGGGCCTGGACTTCGTCGCGCTCGATTTTGAGACTGCGAATCGCTTGCACTCATCGGCTTGCGCCGTGGGTGCGGTGCGCGTGCGAGATGGGCGGATCGTCGAAGAGTTCCGGTCTCTGATTCGACCCCCGGATGATCATGACTCCTTCGAACCTGGAAACTTGCGCGTGCATGGCATCACGCCCAAAGACGTCGCGCAGGCGCCTCAGTGGCCCGAGCTGTACCCAAGGCTGCGGCAGTTCATCGGTGACGATGTAGTTGTCGGACACAACGCGGCGTTCGATACGTCCGTCCTCCTGAATACCTGCGGCGCGTATGGCATTGACTGGCCCACGCTGGGTGGCGTCTGCACGTTGCGCCTTGCCCGCGCGGCTCTTCATTTGCCTTCTTATTCGTTG